>JAATVM010000242.1 GCA_014523495.1 Nitrososphaerales archaeon TH1920 | reverse complement strand
ATTTCGCAATGATAAGCGAGATAGTAACTCGCCGATACTCAAAAGAAGATAAACTAAATTTACCAGATTTAGTATTAATTGACGGTGGCAAAGGTCAACTTAGTTCTGCACTTGATGCAATATCAAAATTAAGTTTAAAAATTCCGTGCATATCAATTGCAAAAGAAAGAGAAGAAATATTTGTACAATTTTCTAATTCTCCAATAATTGTGCCAAAGAGTAATCAATCACTCAAAATATTACTATACCTGAGAGATGAAGCTCATAGGTTTGGACTTAATTACAATGTAAAGTTGCGCGATCTAAAATAAATTGCATGAACGCGGATGAACAAAAAGATGAAGGAATTGTAAGACTTTTTAGGTTCCTAGGCTAAAATTTGAATTGCTTTATAAAAAGTAAAACACTTCGATGTTTACCAACCTTGCGGAACTTACCCTCTAACTGCTCCGAGAGTCAAGCCTCTAATCATCCTCTTCTGGGCAAATAACATCAAAACGACAACAGGAATTAGTGCAATGTTTATTCCTGCAGTGAGATAACCCCAGTCTATTCTGTAAAGTGAAATGAATTGGTATAAGGCAACTTGAAAAACCATGACATCAGGTTTGTTAGACAGAACAATAGGTAACACAAATTCATTCCATGAGAATCTGAACGATAATATGGCGGCTATCAGAAATCCTGGCATGGACATGGGCACAATGATGTGCCAGAGAGCCCTTAATTTTGAGCAACCATCTATTAGCGCTGCTTCATCGAGCTCCTTGGGAATTGTTTCGAAATAATTCTTTAGTAGAAAAATGTTGAGCGGTATAATAAGGATTTGAAATGTCAATATGAGTGCAAGAAGCGAATTTAAAAGCCCAACATTGGCGAGCATTATGTATAGAGGTATAATGTTTATGACTACTGGGATCATAAATAATCCCAATATTATGCTCATCAGCAAGTTTTTTCCTTTAAATTCAAACCTTGCGAATGCATAGCCCGCAAGTGCACTTACAGCTACGCTCAATCCAGTACTTCCTATACTCACTAATAGACTGTTGAATAGGCTTGTCACTAGTTTTGGATCGGTAAGGACAAAGAGATAATTATCCAACGTAGGTGCATCTGGCAAGAGTTTTGGAGGAAAGCTAATTGCTTCTTGATTTGGTTTGAAGGATGTTGAGAGTACCCATAGGAGAGGAGCCAAAGTAATAAAGAGATAAACCGCAATAACGGAGTATAATAGAGTTCTCTCAATTGGGATCATTTTATCACCCTGTGTATTGGTGAGTGATAGCGGAGTTCAAGCACTCGTCGCCAATTTGGATTCAGATTTAGTATTCTAGGTTTCTTACTTTTGTCTAATTTCAACTGTCCTCTCTCGCCTCCCGAAGAGTCTGATATAAGAATATGCTAGAACCAAGTTCAAACCAATCAAGAGAAATCCTGCGGCAGCGCCCTTTGACAATAGTCCAAACTCGAAAGCTTGTCTGTACATATATAGGGATGAAGTAGTGCTTGCGAATAGTGGCCCTCCGTTTGTCATGACAAGAATTAGATCAAAGAAATTTACGGACCACATAGTTATAAGTATAAGATTTATGATGATAAACGGTCTCAGTAAGGGTAGTGTTATGTAGAAAAAACTTTTAATTTGTGTTGCTCCATCTATGCGTGCTGCTTCATAAACTACTGGACTTATCGAAAAGAGTCCTGCTGTTATAAATATCACGGTAAATGGGGTCCCATGCCACATGTTTGCGATAACCAATGTCCATACTACCACCTCTGGATCTGACAACCAAGCAACAGGATTTAATCCCATCTGTTCAAGACCGTAATTTAAAACTCCAAAACTGTCACTAAAAATGAACTTAAACGAAAAACCAGTTATGACTGCAGAAACTGTCCATGGTATTATGATCAATGCAAGAAAGAGATTGGACCCCCATATTTGTTGATTCAATACTACTGCAAGGACCATTCCAACAAAAAATTGTAGAGCCACTGACCCTCCTACAAATAATAGGCTTACCTGAAGCGACTTATGAAAATCAGGATCATGTAAAAGGTTTGAAAAATTCTTGAATCCGACATACTTCCATTCCCCCAGAATTGTAGTTAGAGATACATTATGCATCGATATGTATATGTTCCATATAAGTGGAAACAGAAGAAACCCAACTAGTATCGAAAGGGCTGGTACTAGAAGTAAATATGGCTGCAAGCTCCCAGCTCTTGCTTCTAGCATGAGTACCATTCGATTAAGAAGTTAAAATAAAAAGGTCTTGTACTTGAAGATGGCAGCTAAGACCAACCAAGTACTTCTGCAGATTTTTTAGCAGCATCGTCTAGTGCTTGTTTTGGTTCCTTCGCACCGAGATAAACTTCATCAATGGCCTGTCTGATGTTGTCGGCTATCTGTGGGTATTCTGCAATGCTCGGTCTACTATGCCCAATAGCTAGCATGGATATGAGCTCTTTATAATATGGTATTGTAGAATTAAGCTGAGTCGAATATGTCCCTTCGGCTATTGGTTTTTGAGTAGGAAGGTATGCGTATTTCGCTAGCATGGGTGCAAGTACATCTGGTTGTACCATTATTGTGAGCAATTCCCAAGAAAGAGCTTTATTTGAAGAAGTTTCAGGAATACTGAGCATCCATCCGCCCATCATTGTGGCACTAGTGTCACCTTCCTTGGGGACTGGAAACATGGGAATCATACCAACTTTCTTATCAAAATTCTTCGATTCATTGCCGGGAAAATGTCCTAGTAACCAAGAGCCTTCCAACATCACTGCAAATTTTTTTTCTGCAAACTCCTTACCCCAGAAGTGATTTATCTGAGGTTTTATACCTGCCTTTACTTGATCCCTCAAAAACTCGAGAGCTTGTACGCCCTGTGTACTGTTGTAAGTAGGAAACCAGTAGGTTCCCTTCTCTGTATGTCCGCTTTTTTGCTTGACTATTTCACCGCCAAGCATCCATAGATAGGGATACCACATATCCGGGGAGTGGCTAGCGCCGACAAGGTGCATTGCTTGAACTCCCTTATCTTTAGTCGAATTTTCTATCTTCTTAGCAGCTTCAATGTAGCCATTCCATGTTTTCAGAGAGTCAGGGCTCACACCACTTTGGTTCAATAGATCCTTCCAATACCACATACCCCTTACGTCAGTCCATGCCCAAATTCCATTTACTTTACCATTGTAGATACCTCCATCCCAATTAGTTTTGAACCATTCAGAGGATCTGTTCCACGACTGTGTCAAATTTGATAGATCTGATAGAAATCCTCCTTCAGCAAATTCACCAAGCCATATCTGATCAACTGAAATAAGATCAATTGGGGTCCTTCCGGCCATGGCAGTCAGAATCTGTTTTCTAGTATCTGCGTATGGTAACACGCGATAGTCAATATCTATCGTCATGTCTGGATGTTTTTCACGTAGCTTTGATAGCGCATCAGCAAACAAAGTATCCCATCTTTCCTTTGGCTCTGCCACTATAGCTGTTAGTGTAACTTGTTTAGGTTGTTGCGCTTGCACCATTGTAAATGGAGTCAAGCTCGGCGCAATCAAAACAAGAGATACTAAAGCAATTACTAAGATGAGTTTAAAATTCTTGTAGATGTATTCATGAATCGTATTTGTGGAAGACTCCTTCTTTATAACAGGAGGATAGTCTCCGAGAGAATTAGATTTGCTCATCGCTCATATTTGGAATGTAATGCTTTTAAGCATTGGCCAATTTGTGAGACTAGATGTGGTGTTGAATCCTATATCTAACTTCACTGTTAGGATAGTATTTCAAAAAGCTTGAAGAATTCTTACTATGAATACATGCAGTCACAGCATGATCGATTGTTTTTCGGTGATTCATATTTCATTTCAGGATATTGCAACCAAACCAATATCAGTTATGAGTTAAAGTATGAGAAATTAAAATTAATATGATATGAAAATGAAAACAACTCAAGTAGAAGCGGATTATTTTGACAACACTCAGCATAAGAAATCTAACTAAGAGATATGGAAATTTAACTGCATTAGAAAATTTTTCCTTGGATATACGCTCAGGTCAGTTTATGGTACTCCTTGGTCCTTCTGGGTGTGGAAAGACTACGGTATTAAGATGTATTGCTGGTCTCACCGGCATCACTAGTGGAGAGATCTATATCGGAGATGAATTAGTGAATAAACTTCCACCAAAAGATCGTGATGTAGCCATGGTATTTCAAAATTATTCTCTTTATCCCCATATGAACGTCTATGAAAATATTGCTTTTCCATTAAAGATGAGAAAGACTGAAAGAAATCAGATAAAAGAAAGAGTCCAAAACATTGCAAATCTTCTTAATATAAGTAATCTACTCAATAGGAAGCCTAAGGAAATTAGCGGAGGTCAAATGCAGAGAGTGGCACTAGGCAGAGCCCTCGTCCGGGAACCAAAAATCTTTTTGATGGATGAACCTCTAAGCAACCTTGATGCCAAATTACGTACAGATATGAGGGTTGAGATAAAGAAATTACAGAAAAAAGTAGGGATCACTACGCTATACATCACACATGACCAGATTGAAGCAATGAGCATGGCCGACAATATTGGGATTATGGATGCAGGAAAACTACTTCAGCTTGATACTCCACAAAAAGTATACAATGAGCCTGCCAATCAATTTGTTGCTGGATTTATAGGCATTCCTCCTATGAATTTCTTGGAATTCAAGATAGTTAGAGATAAATCTATGTTTCTCAAACTAGTAACTGGCAATGCTTACGAACATGACAATAAATTCATGATAAAAGTCCCCGACGTGCTCTCAACAATTATATCCTATACTATGGACGAAACCATTATCCTGGGTATAAGACCGAAAGATATCACAGTGTTGAGAAAGGATGAAGAATTGGAAGGTTTCAAGGTAAAGGGTGAGGTAACATTTATCGAATCGCTTGGTGATGACTCAATAGCAGAAGTAAAAGTAGGTCAAAACTCGCTAAAAATATCCAATGTAGCCTCCAGAATAGACAATCTAATTATTGGAAAAGAAGCCGTAATGGGTATAAAATATAACAAAATATACTTGTTTACGAATTCCGGAGAGAGAATCAATTCTTCAATAAGGCCATCAGCAGATTGATGTGGACTCCTAAAAGACAAATCTTTCTAACAACGGAATATCTGTAAATGGCGGAATATCATTAACAGAATTCATGCGCACGCCATTGTTAAGGATAATCTTGCAACAGCAAATCTTTCCTTGCATAGCAACTTTTGCATTAATAAATCTTTTTTGTTACCATGAAAAGAAATTCTTAATAATGACAAATTGATGTTTAGAATGACCTATCAAGATGATGAAAGTATATAAAATCTCTGCAGTAACGTTATTGATCAAAGATATGGAAAGATCTTGTAATTTTTATTCCAAAATACCAGGTTTTAAGCTGGTCTATGGTGGATTTCCTCCTGATCCCTTTACTTCATACGAAATTTGCGATAATACATCTGGCTATTTAAACCTGGAATTGTTTAAGACATCCACAATTAGCCCAGAGCGTGAAACAAAAGATTTTGGAAAAATAATTTTTCATACAGAGGATGTTGACAAATTATATTCTTATTTTAAGAACAATCAAGTCATTTCACAACTAATATTTTTTGAAAATGAACCATCAGATGCTTCATGGGGCGAGAGGTATTTCCACATACGTGACCCAGATGGATACCTGCTTTCATTCGCAAAGTCAATAAAGAATAACAAGGTATTTTGACATGATATGATGTACGTTACTGATTTATTAATACATTAATTGATCTAGTATTAATACTAATGGTAAATCTATTTTTATACAATTTACCACCAAAATAAAATAATGTATAAATCCTAATCTATTAAATTACGTACTAATTCAAATGACTTTTTCTATATGGTCCCCGTGTTCTTTTTCGTGCCTTCTCTTCTTCCAACTTTTTTCTTAATAAGTCAGATTCCTCATCGAGCGAATTCATACTGGATGTTCCATTTTGGTTTTTCTTGGCGTTGCCTTCATCATCCTGAGTATGACGTCGCCTGAGCTTATTATGGCTTGTCACATTAATGTAACGGAGATATATATTAATAATGTTTCCAAGATATAGCAATAAATATACAATAATTTTTACTATTTTAGGTAGTAAGTAACAAAGGGCATACAACTAGGAATTTAAAAAATATTGAGAACTTACAATAGCAGCATAGAATAAAATACAGTCATTGCTACAGCATTTGCTCCAACAACAGCAACGTACTTTAGTTTTTTCGAACCGTTGAAACAGTTTTCTTTGGTTTTTTTGAATCTTTCTACCACATATCTATTTTAGAGTACAAATTAAAAAGTGTTT
>JAATVM010000241.1 GCA_014523495.1 Nitrososphaerales archaeon TH1920 | reverse complement strand
TCATTTAATTGGCGCTATGGATTGTCTTCTTCTTAGGATTAATGAGAGATTAAAATTAGGACTGGAAGTCCGAAAAGTAACCGCAATAAACGTTTGTAAGAAATTGCGTTTGAAAAAGAGAAATGACTTGATAAAGGAATTATGGGATTTGGTGAATCCGCATAATCCTGTTCATTCATGGTTGAAGATTCTGACCGACCTTCGAAATACCGGCACACATAGAAGCATTATCAATGTTAGTTTTGCAGGAGGCGATACGCGTATTACCTTCATTGAGGATCCAAAATCTGATTTAGAAATAATTCCATATTTGGATGATCGTATTCAAAGAATGAGGGACTTGATTGATAATATTATCAGAAAAGAACCATTGCTTCGAAGAAAATATCCACCCAAGAAGAGGACAACTAAATAATTAATTTTCCCACTTTCTGTTTGGTTTCTCTATACCCTCGGGCATATTGCGACCCTCGCGACCTTAAAGGGGTTTTTGAAATTGTCCTAGAAAAATAACTATTCATATTTTTTTATTTCTCCCAGACAACTTCAAAACCCCCCAAGAAGGTGACAATGGTGACAGTTGTAAAACTCACATCAAAACTGGACACTAAACAGACAGAGAGGGAGCATTAGTTTACAAATGGCTAGCGATCGAATCAAACTACGATCACGCAATGGCTACAAAAAACAATTCCAGCAAAAATATTATTCCTAAAATAGGGATTGGATTCTAGAAAAGAAAAAGATCTACAATCAGAAATATAAGGAAAAAATAGCAAGATACCACAGACAATATTATCTAGACCACAAAGAAGAATTAAATTTAAAACATCGGGAATGGTATAGGATTAAGAAGAATGAAAGAAGAATTTCGATATAAATGTCATAAGTGCCTGATACCCATAGTAGACGAATATTATTATCTTGAGTGTCTTACTGAATTAAAACTACAAAAGCAAAAACAAAAACTAGAACCAAAGCAAGAGCCAAATCAAGAACTAACTGTTCAAGACTTCATAAAGAGGCTGGCAGAGGCAGGCATTACTATAGACCTTAAGAGCATAATGAATACTAAAAAGGAAAAAGACAAATGACGAATACAATAAAGAAGTAGGAAGCACACTCATTTCGGACATTGAGGGCGTTCGTCATGTTACTACAAAGGAAGCAGATTCAATCGCAAAACAGAAAGGAACAGAAGGAGGAACAGGAGGCGGAGGCGAATGCTGTATATTCAACCAATACGGTGGAGGAGGATGTGGAACATGCAACAGGAACGCAGGACCAGAAATTATTATATCTTCATAAGTATCTGGATGGCGGAGCGAGAACATTTACAATTCATCTCATGCACAAACTGTCACAATCAGTCGTATACAGAGTGCGAAACAGGACAGAGCCAAAATTACATGACTTCGGATACGGGTTATCTTACAAAAATATATCAGACAAGGACGCGAGTAAAATGGATAATTCTGTCATTGTTATATTCAAGGAAAACTTTCTTCACGTTCTTGAATCTTTAAAGAATCCAACATTAGTAATTCATGGCGAAGTCGACATCTCGAAAAAGTCAATACCATGTATAAAAGATTTGAAGATAATCACAATAAGGAAGACACTCCAGAAATATTTGAAGGAAGAGTATGGTCTTGATTCAATTTTTAAGTTCCTCCCATTTCATCCGTATCCGATTATTCTTAATTTAGATTTAGAACGTAAGGGAGCAGTATCAATTTCTAGGATAAGTTTTGAGAAGAACATAGACATGATAGTGAAAGCAAACAAATTACTAGACAATCCAGTGAAAATATACGGACGTGGCAGGAGGCTATATGTTCACTTCACGTTTAGACAGTTGACCAACATTCTATCAAGGGCAAAATACGTCGTTGATTTATCAGTCTATAAGAATGATGGAGGAGGAATGAATTACACATTCTTAGAAGCAATTCACAATAGATGTGCTCTAATCCTACATAGAAAGTGGCTTGAGTTTGAACCCGAATACTGCGACTTCAAGGAAGGCTACAATTGTTACGCAGTAGATAGCCCAAAAGAATTAGCCGAACTGATCAAGAGCGACACGGATACTACCCAAGTAGTTAGTAACGCACACAAACTACTACAAAGGCACATAGACGTTTTGTGGTCAGATATCTTTTAAATAATTCCCTTAGACTCAAATCAATACATTTCCTTTATTCTAATGTTAGAGACTAAACGGGCTGCTAAAGGATTACGTAACTGGTCATACATCTACAATTACAAGGGCTCAAATCCTGACAAGCAGGGAAACAGACTTGCGACGGCTGAACAGAGATACAAAGGACAGATTCATCTTGAATATAATCCTGACAAAGCAAAAAGCAGAGAAAGAAAACATACCAGTTGCACCAATGGAAGTAAAATGAAATGATCGATTGTTTCGAATTGCGTATAGGTTTTATTGGCTTCTTACTTACAGTAGGCGTTGGAACACTGTTGTTATATTTCAAATAAATAAATGAAAGAAGAAATGAAAAAAAGATACAGAAGAAAAAGAACAAGGGGAAGATATGCAGGTGAATGATAAAATAATCCTGGTCCTGATAGCAAGCTCTGTTGGCTACGACTCTAATAATTGGCATTATTATTTTGGTGACTAAATAAGAAATGAAAATAGGACAAAGCAAAAGAGAACATAAGTTTTCAGATAAAGTAAGAGAGACGATATTTATGC
>JAATVM010000240.1 GCA_014523495.1 Nitrososphaerales archaeon TH1920 | reverse complement strand
TATCCTTTCCAAAAGAATCACCTATGTGAGTATGAGCATTAATAAATCCAGGGCATGCAAGTATTCCTTCACCTTCGTAAATGGGCCCTTCATATCTTCCATTATAATCTCCTCCGCCTACATGTTTGATCCTTCCATTTTGAATAACTATGTATCCTTTATCTATATAATCAAGGTTTTTACCAAAAAATAAACTAATGTTCCTAATTATTAGATCCATTTTATTTCGTATATAGGTTGAATTATTCCTCGCTCTCTTAGATTGCGTATTGTATCTAAGGCTTCTGTAGCGGCCTGAACTGCTTTTCTACCAGTACGTGCAACTCCTATACCACAGTTTAGTTTGATATTTTGACTTGCATAAATTTTACTAATTATTAAGGAAACTTTATCTTTGGTAACGTTATTTGAGATTACCATAAAGTTGTCACCACCAAGAAAAAAAGTCATAGATTTTTGTTCGATAAATAATTCAATAAGATGAGAAAACATTTTCATTATTCTTGTTGTAATTTCATACGGAGAAAGTGTGTTGCTAACTTTGGTCGAATTATCAATATCTAAATGTAAAATCTGAGCTAGCATATCTGTAAATAATTTGTTTGGATTATTATATAATAATTGAATTTGATCATTTGAATATATTAGCTTACTTTTATCAAGCAACCTGTGATTTCTACGTGAATTATATGCGTCAATATTTGCTTCCAGAGGAGTTGCACCTATTCCAATAGACATCGATATATTAAGATCCTTATGCATATCATTAATTTCTCGTTCGATTGATAGATGATCCTCTAAAGTTAATCCATTAGTAACCGCTATTAGCTCATCAAATCTATTAAAATAAACGATAGAATCCCTTTTGGAGAACATTTTTTGCAAATCGCTATATAACTTTGCTTGGAATATTTGTAATTGTGCCTCTCTATCACTTCCCAACTTTAGTGTCCATGGACCGTAATCTTCTATCTTTATTATGGTAATTTGAATTATCATTTATAATTATTCATGCCTACTTTTTATCGTCCGACTCTCTTAACCTTGTTACCATTTTATATGCTGCTTCTATTGCCCTTTTGGGAACAGTGACAATTCTTTTCCTTGCCTGCTTTACAGTCATGTCAGGACCGGTAATTCCAAGTGTAACAGGTTTTTGGTATTTTAATGAAAGATCGGCGAGTAATCTTGCAGTAGTAATAGCTATGATGAGATCGTGTCCTGTATCTCCCTTTACCACCGCACCGATAGTGACAATCGCATCTATTTGTTCATTTTTAAGAAGTTTTTCAACTATTAAAGGCATATCAAACGTTCCTGGTACGTAGCAAATCTTTTTCACGTGGATGTTTAAATTCTTTGCATGGTATTTGGCTGCATCAAGCATTTTACTAGTAATTTCTTGATTAAATTCGGCTACGACTATTCCTAATCTTACTCTTTTCAAATTATTCTCAATTCACACACGTTTCTTTTATTTGAGGTGATTCGACTAATGGAATGTTAAACCTATTAGAGTATTCTATCGCCTTATCAACCTTTAAAGCTCCACCCGTATCAGAATCAAGCATTTCGCAAATTACCACTGTTGGGATTAAAAGTGCCAGTTTCATCAATTGAATAGATAATTCGGTATGACCTGATCTCTCTTTCAGTAATTCCTTTGCAGCAATTAATATTGGAACATGACCCGGAGATCGGAATTTTTTAGAAAATTCATATTTTCCATAATTATCTATGTCAGAACATATTTCAGACATCTTGGTAATTGTCAGTGCTCTATCTATATCAGTTATACCTGTAAAAGTATCAACATGGTTTACAGTAATTGAAAATGAAGGCCGGTCCCCATATGGAGCCAAGGAACTTATTATTTTTGACAACGAAGGATTATTTTTGGAAGCGAAATGTAGTAAATTATGCATATATGTCAACTTCAATTTTGACGCAATTCCATCTGATATAGCCAGGCAGATTAGACCACCGGCGTCATTTCGCATCGTTGCTATATCTTGAGGGCTGATGTATTGGGCGGCCTTAACCATGTCAACCTCATTTTCTCTAGATTCGCTATCGTGAATCAAGATAAATTTCCCATCTCTTAGGGCTCTAACTGCATCTTCAACTAACGACACGGGGTTCAAAGCACTAATTACAATTATATAGTTTACTGATTTTTTGGTAATTACTATTATCGTGGTAAAAATTTTGCTACATATTTGCTTAGAATGTCTACCTCAATATTAACTTTATCACCTTTCAATTTATTTTTAAATGTAGTAACGGCTAGTGTATGAGGAACCAATGCTATTGAAAATTTATTCTTCCATACATCAACTATGGTAAAACTTATACCGTCTAATGCAACAGATCCCTTTGATACCAGAAATTTTGCAATCTCTTTATTCACACTTATCCATATTTTAGTTTCTGAAGGTTTTTTAACAATATCTTCAATTTCTCCTACACCATCAATATGTCCCAATACAATGTGTCCTTCAATTCTATCACTTATCCTTAAACTTCTCTCTAGATTGACATGATCTCCAATTTCTAACATTCCTAAAGATGTTCGTTTCATTGTTTCTTTTACAACTTCAAAACATACTTTGTTTTTGATAATCCTTGTAGTTGTAAGGCAAGTCCCATTGACATTTACACTATCACCTACTTGCAACCCTTTACTTAGTTTCCCCAAGTCTATCTCTACCCTACTGTCAGCACTTCTATCTGTGTCCTTTATTTTGACTATTGATTTGATAATTCCAGTACCTTCTATGATACCAGTGAACATTAAATGTTAATCAAAAATTCATATCGTAATAAAAATATTTCATTTCAATTCATATGAATTTCCTGAATATTCTGGGCAGAAAATAAAGGACAATTGACTAAGGTTAAATTCAGATGCTGATAAATAAAACGATGGTTCCATTTATGAGCAATTTCTAGTCTATCAAATGCTTGTGTAATTATATACGAATAGCTATAGTATAATAAGTTGAGCTAGTAATAATTAACAAGGAATTTGTAGAGACGATAAATGAAGATGAATTAATGAATGGATCCAGCAAAGTGATTTCTGTATAAGGTAAAGATATCGCTTTATTTAAAATTGATAATATGATTACTGCTTTGAGCAACAGTTGTTTACATAAGGGAGATCCGTTGGCAATAAAATTACTTAATCAAATTAAGGGTGATCCAAGTAAAGCGATTTCTTCTCCACAACCAAAAATTATAGAGTCACCATCAAAAGTAAAAATTAATTAATTTTAGTTATTTGATGAGGTAGTCTCTATTGTTTCGTATTGGTAGATTTCTTTCTTAGGTGATGGCTATTACTGGTACTATCGTTATTAGTATTGAGATCAGATCTGTTCATTACTTTAGTTATTTTTTCTACCTCCTTGTCATAGAGTTTTACTAAATCTGAGACCGTTATAATTCCGATTACCTTATTATCTTCATTTGATAACACTGGCATTTCTTGAAGATCGTTTGATGAAAGTCTAACTAAGGCATTATGAAGCGAGTCCGAGTTGTACGCAAAAAAAGGATCCTTTATCATAATGCTTTCTAGATTAACAGACTTGCGATATTCCTCAGGAAATTCAAAAAGCTTATGTTTGTAGACAACACCCTGAAGCACGTCATCCTGGTCAACAACCAAAATCATTTTACTATTATTTCGACTCATTATTTGGAGAGATTCCTCAATCGATACATCTTTAGAAAGTTTATTAGTGGCACTCCTAAAGGCATCTTTCACATACAGGTCACTCAGTATCGGGCGTTGATACTCCATTCTGTGAGCAGGTGAATCAGACCTATTCAGTAATTGACTTCGGAATATTGAATTGTGCTGTCCAGACATAATGTATGCAACAAATGTAGCTAGCATCATAGGTGCCAAAAGAGCATAACCTCCTGTCAGCTCACTTCCCATTATTATTGATGAGATTGGCGTTTTTGCTGTAGCACCGAAAAATGATACCATTGCAACTATGATTACCGAAGTAACATCTATCCAAGTAAATAATCCAAATAGGTGAAAAACTGTGCCAATGAATGCTCCAAGAAACCCTCCTATTACCATGGAAGGTCCAAAGACACCCGCACTTCCCCCAGAACCTATTGTCAATGAAGTTGCCAAGATCTTGAACACAATTACAGGGCCAAGAATGTACAGAGGGAGCAAGGCGTAATCCTTGTCAATTGCTATTTGTAACCATCCGTAGGAAGTTCCCAAAATTTGAGGAAATACAATTCCTATCATTCCTACTAGAACACCTCCTATAGCGGGTTTGAGATATTTTGGAATTCGAATTTTGCTGAAATAATCCGATATGATATAGAAAATCTTTACATACCCTATACTTACTCCAGCACAGATAAGACCTACTATCGCATAAAGAATTAGTGAAGCTGGCTGCGTATATTTGACAAGATCCAGAGGAATAGAGAATAGGCGATCCCATCCAAAAACGAAGCCAAAAATAGTATAACCAGTTACAGACGCTACTAATCCAGGAATTAAGGCTCTAACTTCGAAATCCCTTCTATACAAAACCTCCGCACTAAAGACGGCACCACCTAGTGGAATCTTGAATATACTCCCGATGCCAGCTCCGAGGCCGGCAGCAACTGCAATTCTTCTTTCATCTTCATCCAGTTTGAATAGTTTACCTATGAGTGAACCAAAGCCGGCCGCAATTTGTCCCGCGGGTCCCTCAGTGCCTCCACTTCCGCCACTTCCTATAGTGATAGATGAAGCAACAGCCTTGACAAGAGGAACCCTGGCTCTTATATTACCACTTTTGTGGTGATATGCATCTATTACTGCATCTGTCCCATGTCCTTCTGATTCCGGAGAAAACCTGGTCGTGATTAAACCAACTAACAGACCTCCGAAACCGCATATCAATGGTATTAACCACGGCCTCTCGATAAATAGAACGTAAGTATAGTTGTTGCCTTGGAATCCTCCAGGTAGAGGAGGCGAGTATCCTGTTCCCATTTCCAGAAATATACCTGTAAAAAATTCAACCGAAAGGAAAAGTGCTATTGCTCCAAGACCCGCAACAACGCCTAGTAGAAGACCTATTAGTATCCATTTTCTGAAATAGCTAAAATCTAAATTCCATCTCATACTTCTTATCGTTCTTATTATTGATACTACTTGAGAATAGTAAGGGAGTTCAGTTCTCACTTAGTTAAACCTGACATACAAGTAATTTTTCTTGCTTTATAATTGTTATACCCTATAAACAACTTAAATAAAGTTTGTTGTTCCCAATTTGTTTCAAATTCCTCCAAGTACTTTAGCTAGTTGAAGTTCATTAGATTTCTGGAACATGTATGATTTGTCAGAGCTATTTTAAATAAAAAACGTTTTTCAGTGATATGATTTGATGTCGGGGGATCATCTTCATTGAACTAAGTTAATTCAAGTTAATTAACCAAATCATCACCATATAAAGCAAAATTGAAGTTGAATTTGACTAATTCCATAGGAGGGACTATTTGAGAGCTTGTATTCTAAAAAAAGTCTTATATCAAGCTACCGGAATATCATAAATGAGATATTGTTATCGATTAAATGTTTAGACCGGCATACTCAGAATCAAATTCTATCAAACATGACAGTGACAACCAAAGTACCATTTAATCAGGGTGATATTGATATGATATTGATATTGTTTGGGTTAAAAGAAATGACTAATTCTCTCGACAATGAAATTCATATGATTAGCATGCTA
>JAATVM010000239.1 GCA_014523495.1 Nitrososphaerales archaeon TH1920 | reverse complement strand
TGCTCGCTCCATCTAGCATATGCGCGTATCATGTCAATACTTACACTTGGTTTTCTCATTTTTAGAATTTCTCTAAAATCTGATTCCGTTATTGATCTGGTATATGCGTCGCTGTCTAAGCCCTTTCCACTCTGGAATAATTCATCTACGACACGCAATTGAGCAGATTGACATATGTCTTTGACATCGCTTCCACTATAGCCGTCTGTTAACTTTGCCAGATCTTCTATTTTCAATGAAGACTCCATTTGCAATCTTTTTGTGTACTGACCAAAAAGATGATTTCTAGATGCCCTGTTTGGCAGAGAAACATATATCCTTTTTTGAAATCTTCTCAGAAAACCTGCTTCCAAACTCCACGGTTTGTTAGTTGCTCCTATCACATACAATTTTGATTCTCTAGATTTTCCATTTATGCCATCCATTTCTGTAAGGAATTGATTTTTTACCCTAACTTCACCACCTACTTCGCTGTTTCTATTACCCAAGAGTGAATCTATTTCATCAACAAAAATAAGAACTGGAACTCCCTCGCTATCATGTAATTTACGAGCCATAGTAAATAATTTTGAAACGTTTTTCTCGGCCTCGCCTAGCCATTTACTCATCATGGAAGCGGCATCAACATTAATGAAATAACCGTCGATTTCCGCTGCTGCTGCAGCTGCCAATAAAGTCTTCCCACAACCAGGAGGTCCAAATAGTAGAATCCCTCTTGCCCAACCTAATGGAAGTAGATCCGGTCTCATAGTTGGATAGACTATAGATTCTCTCATAGCTCTCTTTGCATCATCTAAGCCTATTACTTCATTCCAAGAGACCTTTGGTTTGTCGCTCATTACCAACTCCTCAAAATACAAATTATATCCTCCATTGGGTTCATTCTTTTTCCTTGCTGATTGCATATTGTTAAAAATTGAATTAGTTGGATTTGCTGTCTTTCGATTAAATTGTCCTGCCTTATTAGTATCAGAATCGTACAATGTATTAGACATTTGCAGAGCTTTGATTCTGTTTTGATAGGAACTTGCTCTCTCCATGTATATTTTATTCAGCTTATAATCAGGATAGATTTGTACTAACTTGAATAATGCTTCAACGGCCCTCTGGTATGCACTAATTGCCTTCCCATTGGAACCTTCTGAGTCTAATCTAATTGCCTCAGCAGCATACTTACTGGCGCTATTCTCTAGTTCCTGTGGAGCTAAACTCATATATTCAATAAAATTCACAGCATTTCTTTGAATTACTACAGTGTGAATCTATATTGGTCAAGGAACAAAATAAATTGAACAAGGAGTAAAAACATTTATTATATTTTTATCCAAAAGAATGAAAAAATATATCGCAATTACCTCAAATCAATATTTTGTCTTGGGCGGAAACATAATTTGATCAATAAATTCGTCTCTTTGAAATAGGAACCGATATTGATAATTTGAAAATCAAAGAATCTATCATCTTCTTTACAGGAGGATGCTTTTTCAGCTTTACATTTTTTTTTGTTTTGTCCAATCAATTTGACATGTTGCTTTACGTCTTAATATAAAAAAAGGTGCATATGATAAAGCGTCCTAGTGATATACCACATTACTTTGATCTTGTGGGGAATCTAGAGGAGTTTGGTTTATCAAAATATGAATCTATGGCGTACATTACATTAGTTTCTAGAGGAACTTTAGGGGCAAGTGAAATAGCATATTATTCAAATCTTCCTAGAACAAAGATATACACGACCTTAAAGAAATTAGAAAGAAAAAAACTGTCTACAACTTCAAGTCAAAAACCAATGATAGCAACTGCTACACCACCCAGTGAAGCCTTTGGAGAAATTATTACATTACAAGAAAAAAGATTGGCCAACATGCATAGTATCTTGGATGCCTTAAGGAAATTGAGAGAAGAGGGGAAAAAATCGTATGAAGAAAAAAAATACTTGATTTTAGACCCTAATGTAGTGGTAAAAAAAATTAATGAATTGATAGCCTCAACCAAATCAAACATAGATCTGATTCTGGATTCATGGGGCCGAAATGTAGTTTTTCAATGTAAAAGTTCTTTATCAGAGACCGCCAAGAAGGGGGTAAAAATCAATATGCTGATTGGAATCCAGTCTATCATCAATGATAATATTGGAATATTTCCAAACGGGGTAGAAATTAGATCAGATAATGTTCCTGGAAATATACTAATTTTTGATTTCAAAAAAATCATTTTTATCGATAGCACGAATGGAAAGGCCACACTAATATTGGCTACAGATCCATTCGGTACTTCATATATCAAATTATTTGATGAAAAGTGGAAAAAAGCTCTAAGAATAAATCCCGCCATACTTAACAATAAAATTCGTAAAGAGGCATTGGTCCTATCAAAATTGGTAGAAAATGAATTATCACAAATAATGCTGGACTTTTCAATCAAGCATGATAATGATTATAGATCTCTAATTGATGAGATTGAAAAATTTGGTAGCGATATAAAGTGCGATACGATGGAAGAAATAATAAGTATCATAGATTACGCACTAAGGCTTAATTATTCTGGCTATCTAAAGTATGAGAACCAAAACAATATGCTAAAGCTTCATTTTGATTCAAAGGAAAGATCAGTAGTGCCTTGGGCGTTAATTATTATGGCGTATATTAAAAAATTTGGAAATGATGCAAAAATCATTTATGACCATAGGGAATTGAGGACAAATACCCTGTACATAAAGCTCTTGCATCCAAACCTAATTCATGTAAATTGAAGAATACGATACTTGTTATTATGATGCGATGTTCAGTTTTGATTCTGAATAATTTTTGAATTAATTAATTTTTTATACCGGACACGCAATTTGTTACCACATAGTGAACAAATTATTTGTGTTGAAGGATAGCCCCTACCACAAGTCTTACAAAACTTGATCCATTTTCTTGTCTCTCTAATACCTTGTGTTCCTAAATTTAGTAATGCAATTGACATAGTATTTGCTAAATTGCATATTGCAAAGTCATCGGTAACTAGAATTGCATCCTTATCCTTTGCAAGAGCAATGATCGAAATATCAGCCGCAGTAAGTCTGCTCTCACCCAAATGTTTTGCAGCAGATTGAACTAATTTTATTGTATTTTTGCTAGGTTCAACTATTTTGATTCTATTGTTCAACATCAAACTCTCTAGAATAGAAAGTTTGCTTTGAATATGTGAAATTTCTTCAAATACCATGGCTGTGGTAACGAAAGTAAAATCGGAATGCAAATGAAATCCTTGATAAAATGCAGTTGCGTCCAACGCAAATATAGATCCTGCTTTAGAATCCAAGTTTTTCAAGTTGTCTAATTCCTCTTTTACCAATTCGCAAGAATATTCCGTCATAAGGATATTTTGAAATTGTAATATAGTTTTTTGATCTAGAATCGTATACTTGTTGACCATCAATAATTATTTTGGAACTGTCCGACGAACTGATAACGATATCCTTCAGTTCAAGAATTAATGCAGGTGTTTTGTTAACTGGAGCAATAGGCAATATCATAACACAATTCATATTTTCATGAACTATTGGTCCTCCCAATGAAAGCGCATGCCCAGTTGACCCAGTGGGGGTTGAAATTATTACTCCATCCATTTTTTGTGAGACTGGATATTCAAATACATTAATCGTAATTGTCGGAGTCTTGGTCAAATTTGTTCTTGTTATTACTATATCATTTAGCGCAGCACCCATCATTTTACCATCAATATGTGCTTGCAATCTTAGCCGTTTATCATAAAAATAATTTCCATTGAAAATATCTTTGAGTTGTTCTTCAATAGGTTTTGTATTTGCTTCTGCCAAAATACCTTTGGTTCCACCTATGTTCAAGCTAAAAACAGGTGTACTTTTTCTTATCATTCTAAATGCACGAAGGGTTGTCCCATCTCCCCCTATTGCAAAAACTAAATCAAGATCGATATTCATGAGCTTTGCAGGTTTTACCAAATGGATATTGTTGACGTCTAGTGGTTCTACCGAAAATATTTTGATCTTTTTTTTATCTAAAAATTTTGCAATATACCGTGCAGCATCCTTTGCTAAAGTATTCTTGATTTTTGTGATGATAGCAGCATTATTGATCTGAAGCACCAATTAACAAGTAAGTTTCTGGCATGACTTAAATGCATTTTTATTAATAATTTTAGCATCCACACGAATAAATATCCTCTAATTAATTCGTTTTATGGGCCGATAGCTCAGCTTGGAGGAGCGTTCGACTGATAATCGAAAGGCCGAGGGTTCAAATCCCTTTCGGCCCACCATATTTTTAGCACAAATTTCATTGTTTGAAGAATTGATGATAGTCACTAATAACGACTTAAAATTTAGATGTGGATTCACATCGTAAACAATGTC
>JAATVM010000238.1 GCA_014523495.1 Nitrososphaerales archaeon TH1920 | reverse complement strand
GTACAACAATAGTTGTCACCGTGAACAATATTGACAAATACCCTTTACCAATCATAACTTTTTAAAAGAAATTACTGTCTTTTAATGGTTTGCAGAAATTCAGTTAACACTCATAGATGAAATATTTATTTTATTATAAAATAATTAATAGAATTCCGTATTAAAAACAATATAGCCTTGATTATCGATATAATAGTACAACTTTGATTAGACTTTAATCATTACTGTATAGGACTGTTTTGGCTACTTTGAAAACTTCCAGCCACATTCCCCACGTTAACCTTTGTGTATTTGTATTTTGTCGACTAGGGTGATATGACACTATCAGATGTTTATCATTAATCTTGTAATTAGCCAAATGATAAAATTCTAAATTCCTTAAATTGTAAATCTTACAAAATGTTCTGAAAGCAGTAACACCCAATGATATTATGACCTTTACCTTTTTCAATAATTCAAGTTCATGGATAAGATATTTTGAACAGTTGTCTAATTCCGAATTCAGTGGTTTATTTGAAGGAGGGGCGCATCTAAGACACGAAGTAATAAAAACATTATTCAAAATCAAACCGTCGTCAATCGATGTACTTGTTGCAATATTTGAAAAACCAGTTTCATATAGGGCTTTCATTAACCATTGTCCAGAATGGTCTCCAGTAAACAGTCTTCCCGTTCTATTCGCACCATGTGCTCCTGGTGCAAGACCAATAATTAGTACATTTGCCTGAGTATCTCCAAATCCAGTAACTGGTTTTGCCCAGTATACATCGTTTGAAAATCGTCTAACTTTATTTTTACCAACCAAGCGTATGTATGGTACTAATCTGTTACAAAGAGTGCAATTTATGATTTCTCTGTTAATACTCTCTATAGTAACCAAATTTCTTCATTTAATTAGTATTAATTTTTGTAAAATATTATGGAATGGTTAGAAAATTCTTTCAAATTCGATTATTCTGGTACTGAATCAGAGATCAACTTGCCATTTTCTATTTTGATGAACAAATACCGATTGTCTTTGAAGATTAATGTCATTTCGTCCTTTTGTTCTTCAACATCCAATAATTCTTGTCCTTTAATACCATCAAACTTTGTCATTATGTCATTCATCGGAAGCAACGATATTTATAGTAAGATCAAAATAGATTAAAAATGAACTTTTCATAATTTATTGACTTTAATAGATTTGGTTTCGCCTTGCAGTTCTGTAGGATCTGTATAAAGATGTTTCCCCCAATTGACCTTAATAGAGACCTGAATTTGATTCTCCCCCTTTTTTAGAATATTACTGTCAAGTTCAATAGTTTTAGTCACATCAAATAATAATGATTTTGCTTCGTCAATAGTTAGCGGATAAAAAGGGGCTTCATCCTTTATTACGGAGATCCATACTCGATAAGATAATTTAGGATTTCTTGTCCAGAATAACACTGCTTTTCTTACAAATTTGATCTTATCAACTGCTTTTTTACCTACTCTTAATTCTAACAAAACTGTTAGTCTAAATCCATTATCGTGTTTATCATATGCTCTTTCCCAATTTTTTTGGGAAAAAATTTCTCTTATTAAACCATGTATATTAAAACCTAGACTCAAAGTCAAAATCTCATTAGATCTTATAGTGTCATGAGACGTACTAAGTTTAACGTCTGAAATAGAGCTTTTCTGCAATAAACTTCGCAGATGGTATAATTTATATCTTCAATAAGTAGTTGTCTGTATAATGCAGGCGGAGTTAGAAAATTATGAATCAAATAAAATCAATTTGAAGGTAAGCGAAGATATTTCGATTTTATACATTGTGCAACATGAACTTTTAAATGAAAAGGAAGTGGAATTTGCGGGTGTCGTATTGAAACACCAATTGAAGGAGGACTTTAGTTTTAGAATTGTAACAAAAAAATCCAAGGCACTTGATATTTTGCATAAAGCTTTACAATCTTCATCCAATAATGCTAACAAGGTTCAAGATATGATTGAGTCTACATTAAATAAAGAAAAAGGCACTGATTCTGCTTGAAATTTTGTCCAAACTGTGAAAGCAGAATGAAACCAAGAATAGAGGAGAATATCTTGATCTGCCCTAAGTGTGGTTTTACAGAAGCGAAAAGTGAAATCAAGTCAATTCCATTGATAGAACAAAGCGGTGGTAGTCTCAAGATAGTTGAATCAGAAAAAGGTCCTAGCACCCTACCAACAACAAATATTGATTGTCCCAAATGTGGAAACAACGTAGCATTTTGGTGGATGCTACAAACAAGATCCGCTGACGAAGCTACAACTCAATTTTATAGATGCACCCAATGTAGCCATACATGGAGAAATTACGCATGATTTATGGTAAGTTCACTCGTATTTGATTTAAGAATATTTTAAATGACAATCATGTAAATTATTACATATTTATTCTGAAATTTATAATTTTATTTTATTTTTTTCTAGTATATTTTCTAATGTTTTGTATCTGTGAATTATACGATAAATAGGAATGTTTAAAATGTTTTGACTCTGCCTCTTGATTGATATAGTTGGTATTCCTAGCAAAAACAAAAACACCAGATGAATGGAAAGCAGTAACTTCAGCAATATCAACGTTAGTTGATGAAGCTACGTTTGAAGCTACTGTTGAAGGTTTATCCTTTAGAGGAATGGACCCATCGCATGTTGCGTTAATTGATATTAGTTGGCCAAACTCTGCTTTCGATGGTTATGAGTGCGATTCGGCTCTAAAATTTGGAGTAAGAATAGATGAATTTTCAAAATTGATGAAAAGAGCTGAAAGAAGGGATGCCGTAGAAGTTTCTGTTGAAGAGAACAGTATGCTTCATATCAAGATCGTAAATGGATACAAGAGAGACTATAAGATGCGATTAATAGAAAGTACTGGAGGTTCCACTCCCTTACCAAAATTAAATTTCAATTCCAAGGTAATAATGACTCCATCTGCATTTGATAGGATATTGTCCGATATTGAAGTAGTCTCAGAATACATATCAATAGAATCTGATGAAAAGAAAATTACCTTTTCAGGTAAAAGTGATTATGGCGAAGCGGATATTGTTGTTGAAGCGGCTAGTGAAGGCCTTGAAGAATTGCAGGTCAAAGATAAAAGTAAGGCAACCTACAGTTTGGATTATTTATCAAAAATCACAAAAGCTATAAGTGTTTCTGGAGGCTCCTTGGTACTGGAATATTCTACAAAAATGCCCCTAAGACTAGAATTTAGGGTAGCTAATGTAGGGAGAATACATTTCTATTTGGCACCCAGGGTACAAGACTAGTGTCGTTAATAGAAATTCATAAGCCACCAATTACTATTGCGTATTAATACCCAGAATAAGTAATGAAATGGATTTTTTGTAAATTTACTTAAAGTTGAATATATATTTGACCATTTTTTTCTGATATTTGAAAGAGTAACAGATTATCAGATTTTTTCCAATTTGGATTTTGATCGTTCCACTTGCTCGGAATGTGTAACAATTTTCCACTAATCAAATCATACTCAAAATCATGCATATAGCATATTATTTTTGTTCCCTTTGTTTCACCTTTAGAAAGAGATGCTCCTCTATGAGGGCATGAATTATCCAGTGCAAATAATTGATTATTAGATCTACATACAAGTATATTACTGCCTTGGATGGATATCACCTTCATTGAATTATCTGGAACCTCTTCACTCTTGCATACTTTATATTCCATTGTTGGATACTAGAATATTTCTAGTCTATAAATTCATTTTTAGTATTATTTGAATTACTTACTGCTCTTAAATTTCAGGGTACAATATCATTATAAAGATCATTTGTGTCGTTAATACACAATTGAAATATCATAGGATTAATGAGATCAAAAAAGATGAATTCCTTGGAAAGGAAGTTAGACTGAGAGGATGGGTGTACAGATTACGTAAACAAAAAGATAAAGCGTTCATCATACTGAGGGATGATCGTGGAGGAATAATTCAGTGTGTTTTGCCTAGTTCGAGTGTTACAGACCTAACGATAGAATCTTCTTTAGAAGTTGGCGGTACCCTTTTCAAAGATGAAAGAGCAAAGGAAGGCGGATTTGAGATTAGAGGTAATGATGTAAAAATTTACAGTATTGCAAATAATGATTTTCCAATCAGAAAATATCAAAGTACAGAACTACTACTAGACTATAGACATTTAACTCTACGTACAAGGAAGATGATTACAATCGCAAAAATTAGGGCTTCAATTCTTGAAAGAATGCGCCATTGGTTTATTGAAAATGATTGGATCGAAGTTACAGCACCCACAATAGTAAAGAGTGCGGTTGAAGGTGGTTCAACGCTTTTCCCCGTAAAATATTTTAAAGATGAGGCATTTTTGTCTCAAAGCGCTCAACTGTACTTGGAAGCTCTAATTTTTTCGCTTGGGCCAGTTTGGACCATAGGCCCCTCGTTTAGGGCTGAAAAATCAAGGACTGTAAGACATCTTGCAGAGTATTTGCATTTAGAGGCAGAAGCCCCTTGGTTAACTATGAACGAATTGCTCTCCATTCAAGAAAAATTACTAGTTGAATTGATTCGACATATCACAGAGCACAACAAAGGAGAGTTAGAATTTTTAAATCAAGATGTACTAGCTTTGAATAAAGCTACAGGACCATTTGATAAATTAAGCTATAGCGAAGCAATTGACATTCTCCGTTCAAATGATATGAAGATTCAAGATGGAGAAATGATTAGAAATATTGAGTGGGGTGATGATTTGAATATAGATTCTGAAAAAGTACTTACAAAGGATCGTTCTAATCCTGTCTTTGTATTTGGGTATCCACTCCAAATTAAACCATTTTATGTGAAGGAAGATCCGGAAAAACAAGGGAGAGCACTTAGTGCTGATTTACTTTTGCCTAATGGATTTGGTGAGGTAAGTAGTGGCGGTATCAGAGAGGACGATATTGCCTTATTAAAAACTAGGATCAAAAATGAGGGTCTAAACTTGGATTCTTATTCATGGTACTTGGATCTTAGAAGATACGGGTCTGTACCTCATGGAGGTTTTGGTATGGGAATTGAGAGATTACTCAGATGGATAATTAATTTGGAAGACATAAAGGAATGTGTACTCTTTCCAAGAACAATGGCTAGGCTTAATCCTTGACATGTTACATCTGTATTCGTAACAATTTTGTAGAAAAAGTGCAAATATTAAATGAAGAAAGTTTCACAATATATAATGATCCGGATAGCACTACATCATCTTTTTATATCTCATTCACATCCATCTTGTTATGCCAAAGGCATTTGTCCTAATGAATGCTGAATTAGGTAGCGAGGATTCAATAGTAAGCGAGTTGAAAAGTATTGACGGCGTAAAAGAAATTTATCAGGTTTATGGAGTTTACGATATTGTTGCACAAGTTGAATCAGAAACAATGGAAAAAGTCAAGGAGACAATTACATGGAAACTACGAAAATTGAATGGTGTAAAGTCTACATTAACTATGATTGTAATGGAATGAAAAACAACACATTTTTTTGATCGAATTTCTAGTCTAATTGATTCATACTTTGCGATAGGTATACTGTTTTTTACTCAGTTTAATATTATTACGTAGTCAATATTTAGCAGCTGATACTGTTAACGAATTCAAGATTTTGTTACCGAAAATTAATACACCAGGACTAAAAGAATTAAAGATTTAATGGTATTGAGATGAACTTTATGAACAATGTTACTAATTATCCAATTCACATACTTTAATTAAAAAGTGATACAAAAAATATGACAATTTATTAATATATAGTAATTACAAAATAATACCAATATTGACCATTGGTGGACATCATAATAAATTGGAAGAATTATTTAATAAATCGGATGTAAAATTAGGCGACTCAGTAATCGTTGAAACCAATAATGCGACGCATATTGGTATTTTAATTCCAAGGTACGAATATGCTGATGACAATCATCTAGTCTTGAAATTAAAAAATGGATATAATATTGGTATCAATTTAGGAAAAATCAAAAGTATAAAAAAAATGATCGAAAAATCTGACGCTACCAACAAATCTAATATTGATTACAATTACAGAGATAATTTTTCCTATGAAAATATGGATCAAAATCTCTCACAAAGTCAACTTCCAAATTTATCGCTATTAAGTACAGGTGGGACCATTTCTAGCAAGATTGATTATAGGACAGGAGGAGTAATGGCAGCACTCACAGCAAAAGAACTCAATGATTCAATTCCTGAACTTATGAAAATAGCAAATATAGATCCAGAAGTAATTTTGACTGAATATAGTGAAAATATTAAACCCGAACATTGGTCATTAATAGCGAAAAAAATTGCCAATAATATTTTATCAGGAAAATATGAAGGAATTATAGTATCGCATGGAACAGATACGATGCATTATACCTCTGCTGCACTAAGCTTTGCTCTTCAAAACCTACCAATTCCTGTAGTACTGGTTGGAGCACAAAGATCTTCAGATAGACCTTCATCTGATGCTTCATTGAATCTAATAGGTGCATGCACCTTTGCGACTAAGTCTAAATTCTCAGGGGTTTTTGTTGCTATGCACTATTCAATTTCTGATGACGTTATCGCTTGTCATATCGGTACTAGAGTTAGAAAAAACCATACAAGTAGACGAGATGCATTTCACTCAATTGACGTGTACCCTTTTTCATTAATTAAAAAGGATCAAATAAAAATACCCAATCAATACACAGACTTGATTTTTCAAGAAAGGAACAAGAATTTTGAAGATATGATTGTAAGGCCAAATTTTGAAAATAAAGTTTCGCTATTAAAATTTTATCCTGGTTTTGATTGTAGAATGTTCGATTATTGTATCAAGCTAGGGCATAAAGCAATTATTTTAGAAGGTACTGGTTTGGGTCACATAAACAAAGAATGCTTTTCGCAAATAAAGAATGCAATTGATAATGGAATTCTAATATTTATGACCTCACAATGCATTTGGGGCAGAATTGCTCTTACGGTATATGACACCGGAAGAGATCTTTTAAACCTGGGTGTGATTCCTCTATCTAATACAACATCAGAAACTGCATTGGTCAAAGCGATGTGGTGTTTGGGCAATTTCAATGAAGAAAAAGATGTCATAAAAACAATGACCACCAATATTGCAAATGAATTCACAAACCGAATACCAGTAGAGTGATTTCAAAATTTACACGGAATTCTACTTTCAGTGAACAATCCTATAGTAATAAGATTCAAAAGATGAGTCTACAGTCCCTCTATCAATGATAAAAAGACTGGCCCCCATCATAATGGTAAAAGTAGGTTTGTGTTGGCTTGTTGCGTCCTAATCAATAGATAATGATTTCAAAAAACTAACACTGGTAGGAGGCTGCATCTTTCTTACGAACAAGTAACACTGCCTCCTACCAGCGCAATGAAATTTGTCTACAGAGCTCATGTCCACCACAGATTAAATATGTATCATACAACGATCGTAACTTTAGGAATAAAAATAAATTGGGTTAGTAGTGAATGAAAACATCAACCTTTGCTTGGACTGAATTGCTTTGGCGATTCAACTAAATCATGGAAAGTATCCATTTTGAATGCAAACCATGCTAGGATTTGGATAATTACTCTTAGTTTCAGTTTAATTAATTTGTGGTTTGAATAAAATAATATAGGTTTTTATTCGCAGATCAGAAATTCAAATTTATTGTATAGCTTCCATAGACACGAGCTCATAAATCCTATGTCCACTATAGCCACCTATTGATCTAACAACTCCCTTAGATTCAACAGAACGTAGGAATGAATTTGCAACTGAAATCTTTACACCCATGGATCTTGCCAACGCTTGTGATGTAATTGGTTTCATGTTTTTTAAAGTCTTTAAACCTTGAGATTCTTCAATAACAATTAATGATTTTTGTTTTTGTTTAAATACGCCTTTCTTTTCTCCCTTCTTTGCTTTATCATCGGCAACTGGACTCTCCTTTGAAGTCTTTTCTTGACTTCCTAATGATTTTTTCTTAGCTCCTCCCATAGTAACATCATTATTAATCCAATTTATAAATTCTATGGATTAGTTTAAATTATATTTTTCAGGGCACCCTCCATTTACAATTAAGTCAGACCGCTTTTTTTGGAATTTAGTTTGAAATATTTTAAAATACCGGTATATAACAATTAGTGTTGGATTTTTCCACTATCGTTAATATATTGGAACAAATGGAACAAACAACAAGTAGATTAGAACTTACAAATTATTTGGTTACCCTCTTCAAAAATACTCCATTAAATCTCGTTGATAAAATAATCTATCTTATTCAGGGAAAAATTAGACCGGATTACGAAGGTATTGAAATGGGAATAGCTGAAAAAATGATTATTCGTATAATTTCACAAATATCAAATATTTCCAACGATGAGGCATATCGCAAATATCGCGAGAAAGGAGATTTGGGAAGCGTGGCAGAAGCAATTTTGAAAAATAAGATCCAAACTACTCTTTTTAATGAAAAGGTTACCATTGAAAGGATTTATTTAGTTTTCGACAAAATATCTAAAACTACCGGTAAGGGGTCTCAGGGAACAAAAATAAAGTTATTTGCAAGTCTTTTTAATGATTCATCACCTGAAGAATGTAAATACATTATTAGATTTGCATTAGGAACACTACGACTTGGAATAGCTGATAGTACAATAATGGATGCGTTAGCTTTAGCGTACACTTTCGAGAAAAAAAATAGAAAGATTTTAGAAAGTGCATATAATGTTTCAAGCGATTTGGGAAGGGTTTCCAAGATTTTGGCAAAACAGGGACTAAAAGCAGTTTCCGCAATTAAGATTGAATTATTTATACCGATTCGACCAATGCTTGCAGAAAGAGTTCAAACTAGTAAAGAAGCCCTCGAAAAGGTTTCTGGTAGAGCTGCAGTAGAATTCAAGCTCGATGGGGAAAGAGTACAAATTCATAGGAGAGATAAGAAGGTTCAGATATTTTCAAGAAGCCTGGAAAACATAACGCACTATTATCCCGATGTAGCTGAAGCATCTAGGACCATTACATTAAGAAATTTTATCATTGAAGCTGAAGTGGTTGCTATCAACAAGTATACGGAAGAGTTTCTTCCTTTTCAGGAACTTATGCATAGACGCCGAAAATATGATATAGACAAGAATGTTGAGAATTATCCTGTTTCAGTAAATGTGTTTGATATTCTCTATGCTTCAGGAAGAGATAAAACAAATCTTCCCTATTTAGAAAGAAGAGCGTTGTTGAAGGATACTATTACTAATTCAGTGGATCGAAGACTAACGCTCATACAGCAGAGAATTGTGAGTAGCGTGGATCAACTTGAAAAATTCATGGCTAAATCAATAGAATATGGTTGCGAGGGACTAGTGGTCAAACAGACCAATAGTCCCTATCGAGCTGGGGCAAGAGGCTTCGCATGGATTAAAATCAAAAGGGAATATAGGAGTGAATTAGTCGATACATTAGATCTAGTCATCATTGGTGGATCTTATGGAAGGGGGAGAAGAGTAGGGAGATATGGTGCATTATTACTTGCCGTCTACGATAAGAATGAAAATGTTTTCAAAAGTGTATGTAAGGTAGGAAGCGGGTTTACAGACGAAGTCCTTGAAGAGTTGTTTACAGACTTAGGAAAATACATGATACCTAAAAAGCACCCACGAGCATACTCAAAACTTGAGATGGATACTTGGTTTATACCTACAATAGTGATTGAAATTATAGCTTCGGAGATAACATTAAGTCCTGAATATGATGCGGGCATGGATTCGATTAGAAAAGGTTTTGGATTGTCTTTAAGATTTCCAAAATTTACTAAAAAAATACGACGAGATAAAAATCCGCAAGATATTACAGATGAATCTGAGTTAATAGAAATGTACAGAAAACAAAGAAACATAAAATTGTAACTATGCAATAAATTTTTAATAGATAGAATTCTTATCATTTACTAATTGGTTGGTTTTGCATTAACTACCAATTTAAAATTATTTAGGATATCTTTGCATCTATTTCTAATAGTTACTTCAGTGACACCAGCAAAATTCGACACATCAATTTGAAGAAGATTTACTCCTAGCAATACTGATGCCAAGTAAATATATGCAGCAGCTAATCCGTTGGGGGCTTTTCCATCTGAAAAGAAATTATTATTTGTTTTTTGTGCAATTTCGAGTGCTAATCTCTCAATCTTTGTGTCTATTTTTGCAATATTGGCTAGTTTTGAAATATAGTTATCGATGGCAAATATTGAAGGTACTGAGGAAGTTTGAGAATAAGATGGTGATACTATATTTGAATTTGGATCTGTTTCTAAATCTGGGCTCTCAGAATCATTTGTTAGTGAAATTGATGTTCCTTTATTTCTTGATTCGTTTAACTTGTTCATTTCCATGACCATTGACCTATAATATCTAGAAGCCAGCTTTACACTCGACTTGTCAAATTCAGATATTCCTGCAGCGTGGACTATTTCTTCTATTGATCTAACAACACCACATCTTTTGCAAGCCAAATAAATTGTCGCCGACGCTATGCATGTTATAGATTTTCCCTTTGCCTTACTATTATTTTCAAAATTACGATAAATCATTGATGCAGTTTCGGTTATTGTTTTTCTAAGACATAGAACCGAACATACCTCGTTAATCTTTGAAAGTACATTTGATAATCTTCTTTCTTTTGATGAATTAACTC
The DNA here is from genome assembly GCA_014523495.1 of Nitrososphaerales archaeon TH1920. GTDB lineage: Archaea > Thermoproteota > Nitrososphaeria > Nitrososphaerales > Nitrososphaeraceae > TA-21. The sequence continues at coordinate 5,021 of JAATVM010000238.1, read as the reverse complement.
TTAATCTGCTATGCCATTTACGAGATCTATTCATAAGTTCAACATTCTGATAATCTATAGTACGTCCACTATAATCCCTTGAACTATTTCCTATCTCCGTCCTTAACCCAAAATCATGGAGAGATAAACTAGTTGAACCACTTGCCCTTGTGTTCTTGTTCCTTTCTTCAAAATCAGTTGAATTATTTTCAGGTCCATAATAGTCCACTTCTTCCATAACTACGCATCCACATTTATGACATACATATTCACCCTTACCATAGTCAAGAATAATCTTTGATTGACATTCAGGACAATGAGAACAATATTCTACAGAGGTCATGTCCTCCTCCTCCTCCTCACTTTATCTCTTTTTTTTGATGAACTATATTCATGATTGGTGTTATGTGATTTGTATACTATTCCTCCTATAGTATACTTCAAATTTAGGCTCGGCATAACAGAGGCATATGGGGATTTGACCGATCCTATTAACTCAATAATTTTACCAACTTTAGTACCTCTATCGTCTACTAATAACTGACCTATCAGTCTGTGGCTAATATTTTGTTCAACTTTGACTATCAGCCTTCCACTTCTGGCTAAGTGGATTATTTCTCCTATTTTTTCCATTATTTGTAATCAAACCTTAATACCTACTCATTATCATTTTAATCTGTCAACAAAATTTAGTTTTAAGATAAATAAAATCTGTCATCTATTTGTGCTGAATAAGATTGTAAGGAACAAATCTTAATGCTTTTGTTGTCTCGTCTCATTCATTTTTTTTGCAATTTGATTGACAATTGTAGATTTCTTTTCGCTCTTTGAGATCATGACATAGCCTGATTTTACGAAGGATCTTCTTGGATAACGCGCTTGATTGTTAATATTTTCTTCAGAAAGATCTAAATCCAAAGTTTTTGTTGCACCTATTAGCTCTTGCATTGTAGGATCGTAAACTGAAATATTTTTTCCCACTTTGCGGCCTTTTTTTCGTGACAAATTTTTGTTAAAATAGTCTAACCATATTATTTGGTGATCATAATCTTTCATTAAGGTCAATATAATTATTCATATAATTAATCATTTTGATATTATTATGAACTTATACGTGTCACTTATATAGAATAAAATACATATTTACCAACAAAACGAATTTTTTGGTTGATATCCATATTCAATTATTTTATATAACCTGAATTCATTACCAAAAATGTCCCGCGGTAGCTCAGCCTGGTAGAGCTTTCGGCTGTAGTAGTCGGCAAATAATGCTGAACATGTGAAACAGCCTATCAGGCTAACATTTGCAGCGACCGAAGAGTCGCAGGCTCAAACAGATTTGATTTCATGCTCTTCTGGAGTAAATCCTGCCCGCGGGATACACTAGATTATGAAAATGTAATCTCAAAATTAGAATGAATAGAATATTTTATACTTGTGACAATGTTTTCTATGTTATTGTTAAATTACCGAACTTGCAAACTATTGATATTGAATAACCAAAGACATATTGAACCACATATTAAAGAATCTAACCACATAAGGTACTTTGTATTTGGATTTGGTGATGGATTAAATACCTCATTGGGAATTGTCGCTGGAGTCGGAGGGGCAAATAGCTCTGCTGACTTTATAATATTAGCTGCTCTTGTTGGCATGTTCACGGGTGCAAAGGCAATGGCAGTACAAAATTATCTAGCAGTAAAATCCCAAAGAGAGATTTTAGAATCAGAAATAAAAAGAGCGGAATTTGAAATCGCTGTCTTGGGAACTGGAAATGCCCTATTAGGATATGGTATTGGGGCTGAATTGATTAATGCAAATCTGTTAAACTTCTAAATCCAGAAAAAACTGATAGTATTGTTTCCATATAAATCGAAAGTTTGTGTTTCTCTAGCAACAGATTCAGTTGATAGACTGCCCAGTTTGATTGACAGGGCGATTCAGAGGGGAGCTGATTATATGGAAATCAGATTTGATAATATGATATACAAGGATATAGATCATGCATTGGAGATAACTAAAAAGATAAAAAGTAGAGCGATTTTTACATTGAGATCGAAAGATGAAGGTGGATTTTTTGAGGGAGATGGTGATGAACAAATTTCTCTCTTAGAAAAAATTGGGTTAACTAAACCAATGTTACTCGATATAGAGATCACAGTCCTAAAAAAAGATAAAGGTCTGAGGAAATTTCTGAGGGATAAAAAGATTCCACTACTCGTTTCATCTCACAACTTTAGAACAACACCAAATATATCATCTCTTCTTAGAAAATTTGAAGAAATGAGTAAATATAGTAACTATGTCAAATTGGTTACTACGGCAAGAAATTCGGGAGATAATTTTAAAGTACTTTCACTTTACGATAATAATATTAATACAAATCTAATTGCTTTCGCAATGGGAGAACATGGGATTTCATCCAGATTACTGTGCACTTTGTATGGAGGCTCACCGTTTACCTATGCCTCTTTAGATAATCCCTTGGCTCCAGGCCAACTAGATATTGTACTAATGAAAAAAATTTACGATAGAATTGGTAAGAATCTGAAAAATAAATGAGTGCTGAATTCAAAACATATTGCATAATTGGGGATCCAATAGATCATTCTTTATCTCCCGCAATTCATAATGCTGCTTTTAATGCTTTAGGTTTAAATTGTAGCTACATTGCGTTTAGGGTTCAAGAAGGCCAATTGAAAGATTCTTTGGATTCTTTACGAGCAATAAACATCGGTGGATTTAATGTAACAATGCCACATAAAATTAAAGTTCTCGATTATGTCGACCAATGTGATAAAACTGTTCAGTTGGTTGGTGCAGTAAATACAGTCAATAATGATAATGGTAAGTTCCGCGCATATAATACAGATGTCATAGGTTTCATTAAACCATTACGTAAGAGAAAGATCGATTTTAATGGCTTTGAAGTTTTTATTTTGGGTGCTGGAGGTGCGGCACAAGCAGCGGTTGTAGCTTTGGCAGGCGAAAAAGGAATTGCAAAGATCAATATTTTTAGCAGGAATACTGACAGATCCAAAAAATTATCAAGTATGGTTGAGAAATTGGGACTAGAAGCTGGTATTATTTTTAGTGACGATATCCAGCTAATTGCTTCTAAAAGCCATCTCATTATAAATACTACCCCGCTTGGGATGAATAATGAAAAAAGTCTGATAAATTCTACAAACATAAGAAAAGATGCAATTGTATATGATATTGTATATAAGCCGATAAATACCAATTTACTAGAAAATGCAAAAACTGCAGGTGCCGAAGTAGTCTACGGTCATGAAATGTTGCTCGAACAGGCAATTGCATCATTCAAGATATGGGTTCAAATGGATCCCCCGGTAGAGTCCATGAAAAAAGTGTTATTTGGAATGTTTGGTGAACCTACATGACAGTAAAGGTAACGTCAATAGTTCATGGTGCCGTATCAATAGTAAATGCTGTTGCAACTGGATTTGGTTGTGCGATGGGCATTAATCTTCAGGTCACAGTTGAAATAGTTTCAAAAAAAGGGTCTGGCATAATTTTTCAAAAAAGTGGAGGCCATGTTATGATAAAAAAGATAATTTATGACATACTTCCATCAAATTTTATCAACAATAACCAACTAATAATTAATATTAATTCGGAGATACCTTCAGGTATGGGACTAAAAAGTTCAAGTGCAGTGTCAAATGCATTTGCTCTCGCATGTAGATCACTTGTAAGTAATGATACCAATGATGATTTTGTACTAAATAGTGCCATAGATGCGTCTTTGTATGCAAAAACAACGATTACTGGTGCGTATGATGATTCAACTGCATGTTATTATGGTGGATTTGTTACCACAGATAACTATAAGAGAAAAATTTTGAAAAAGGAAAATTCACCAACCGACATTAATGTCGTAATATATTTGCCAAATAGCAAAAAAAGGGGAGACGTTACCAGATTAAAATTACTCTCTGACATTTATCTGGAGGCTTTTCAACTGGCATATTCTGGACAATATTGGAAGGCAATGATACTAAATGGGGTATTAACATCCTCATTACTCTCACATGGTTACAATATTACTAGGATATGTCTTGAAAATGGTGCCCTGGCAGCAAGCATATCAGGAAATGGTCCCGCAATTGCTGCAGTCGTACGCGAACGTGAGGTACAAAAAATTAAATCAATATTATCCAATTTGGATGGAAGAGTAATAGTTTCCCTTTCAAATAATCAGAAAGCATCGACAGTGAAAGAATTTGGGTAAAGTAGTAATTAGAAGATCCTTATTGAATGGTAACGTTTCATGTCCTCCTAGCAAAAGCTATACTCACAGAGCACTTTTCATCTCTTCTTTGGCATACGGAAAATCCCATATAATTAATCCTCTCATTTCAAGAGATACTATTGCGACAATTGAAGCATGTAAAGCATTTGGGATAAAAATAAAAAGAAAGGGAGACGAATTAATTGTTTTTGGAAAAGATATTTTAAAAGTTCCAGATAATGTTATCAATGTGGAGAATTCAGGAACAACAATGCGGTTTGTTACAGCTATCTCATCATTGGTAAAAGGAGGGTATGTTGTAATTACAGGGGATGATAGTATAAGAAAAAGACCCATGCGTCCACTATTATTAGCTTTGAAACAACTTGGCATTAATAGTTTCTCTACAAGGAAAAATGACAAAGCTCCTATAATTGTACAAGGAGGGAGAATTAATGGAAATCAGATCAATATTGATGGTTCCATATCAAGTCAGTTTATTTCTGGCATCTTGATTGCAGGAGTTTATGCTGAATCGGAAATTTCTCTATCTGTAAATGGAAGGCAAGTCTCAAGATCCTATATAGAATCTACCATTAACGTCATGTCTAAATTTGGTGCAAAAATAAAGTATTCTAAGGATTATAAAAAATATCACATATATAATAAAAAATATATCCCAGCTAAATTTACTATACCAGGAGACTTTTCCGCGGCGGCACTGTTACTTTCTGCAGGTGTACTCGCAGGTAAAGAGATAACCGTTGGTAACCTAGATTTT
>JAATVM010000237.1 GCA_014523495.1 Nitrososphaerales archaeon TH1920 | reverse complement strand
TTCAAACATGCTTTCTAATATTGGTTGTAATACTGGTGTGAGTGATAAACCTATACCCAATCCTACTACAGATGATAAACCTATACCCAATCCTACTACAGATGATAAACCTATACCCAATCCTCCTACCAATGATAAACCAATACCCAATCCTCCTACCAATGATAAACCTATACCCGATACTGACAATGGTATTGAAAATATTAAGAGTGAAAAGAATGAAAATGAAAATAATGGCTACGATTTTCTAGCATCAATAAGCAATTGAAATGATTGATTGTAGAAATTTTCATTTAGGTTTCTAAGAATTAATTAATTTTACAGGTGAGAATTATACAAAGGTTAAGAGTTATTTGTTCATGACAAAAAATGATTCAATAATTGTGGTTGCTTACCATACAGACTTGATACAAAACTGCAACAAGAATATATCTGAATTTGAAAATTCTGTAAAGACAATACGAATTTCTGAACCAGGTGATATTAAAGAATCTGCCATCTGTTAAGATTACAAGAAGTCCCAAGAACAACTCTTGCGTGATTTATTGGATAAACCAGATTTTTGATGTTAAATAGTTGATGAAAACTGGATCTGTAAAGACCTCAAACTTCTAAATATGATTCTAGGAGCAATTTGTGTAGACCTTCGAAATGAACTAGTTTTCAAATTGTGATTCGCAATTTTTATCATTCAACATCCAGTTTGTAAGTCATCAAAAATTTATCAAAAATTCAAATAATTTCAATATTGATGTATTTATGAACATATTCTAAACGACTCAATGAGCCAAAATGCTAAATTTAGAAAATAACTATTTCAAATTAATAATATTTATAATTTTATCATCTCTTGGGCTATTGATTGTTGTATCTAGTTTGTCATCAATTAATTCTGTTATTAACGGTTATCAAAATTATGTATTGATTCAAAATTGGGAAAAGAATAATGACGTACATAAAATTAGTGAAATCCATGATGTTCTTGCTACCAAAGATTTTGTATTTGTTCCAGATTATGAAAATCATAATATAAAGAAATTTACTAAAGATGGAACATTTGTTTTAGAATGGGGTGAGGAGGGCACAGATCCAGGGCAATTTGATACTCCGCATAGTATGGCTATTGATTCGCAAGGATATGTTTATGTTTCTGATATGAATAACAAACGTATACAAAAATTTGATAACAACGGTACCTTTATTATTGAATGGGGTATTCCAGGTACGGGAGCTGGAGAATTTTTGCACCCGCATGGAATGGCTATTGATTCTAATGATGACGTATATGTCGCAGATACTGAACTTGCTGATATTCAAAAATTTAGCAAAGATGGGCAATTTATAAGAAAATGGGGTTCTGAAGGTGAAAATCAAGGTCAATTTGGATGGATGGAAAATATAGATCTTGATTCAAAAGATAATTTGTATGTTGCTGATTTAAGCAACGATAGAATTCAGAAATTTACAAAAGATGGGAACTTCATTTTACAATGGGGCTCTAGAGGAGATACAGATGGTGAATTTGAGAATCCCGCTGGAATAGCTGTAGATTCTTCGGACAATGTTTATGTAATTGATGATACAGGTAGGATACAAAAATTCACAAGTGATGGTACTTTCATTGCAAGTTGGGGATCCGATGGAAATGGTGATGGGCAATTTTCCAAATCAGAAGGGCTTGATGTAGATCCAGATGGTTATGTATATGTAGCAGATACCGCTAATAAGCGCATTCAAGTGTTTGCTTTATCAAATTCTACGATTACCCCCAATAAATAGATACTTGAGAACGGAACAATATTATTATTAGTAATTAGGATAAAATAAAGTTGCATTTGTATTACTAAAACTGTCGTCGGCCACCAATTAGGAATTTAGATTATCAATTATTAGTATCTGCCTGTAAATATTTTATGCATTATTTAAGTTCAGTCAGGTTTCGTATATTTTTCTATAATCCATTTGTGTTGAGGATACATTTTTGTAAGTAATTTTCTGTCGCCCATTTTCCAATCTCTATAATCAAATCCTGGAGATACCGTGCAACCCAACAATGAATAAGATTTCTTCTCATTAACGGATGCTGCAAACCAACAACCTGACTTTACAACCACCTGCAACCTCTCTCCATCATTAAAATTTGGTCCCAAGATCTTCTCATTTAGCCTTCCTTTTGAATCTAATATATGTAGTGTTATACTACTCCCCAAATAAAAATGCCAAATCTCATCTGACTTCATTATGTGAAATGATGAAAATTGGTTTCCAGTTAATAAATAATAGATAGCCGTGCATGCATATCGAACTCCATTATAATCTCGCAAATCAATGGTTTTATCAGATCTATAAGTATTGACAAAATATCCACCTTCTGGATGTTTCTCAAGATTGAGTTTCTTAATCCAAAATTTGGCAAATTTATTCAAAATAGGTAATGAATACACCATCCCGACTTATTTGAGTATCTCGGATTTTTTGACCAATATTAAATCTGAGAGCCATCTGAGATTTAGAATGGACTATTCATTGAAAAAATTATGAGAAATTGATATCTCAAAGATAGAACCAATCATTCAATCTCCTGATTGGAACAGAATATTATCACCTGAATCTTATCTATAGTTACCAATTTGAAAGAATAAGTGATTAATTTATGACGATCAAAATACTACGATTTTTTCATATTAAGGTATTTAAGTTAGTTATAATATTTTTCTGCATAATTGTCTGTATCTTTATTCTGAAATAGCTTTTAACACTACCGAATTGGCACCTGAAATTCGTATTTCTATCATCCTTTCAGTTTAAAACAAGAAGGACATTGATAAAGGAAAATAATATATAACTTGGATGCACAATATTTATAGTATATGGTAATAGCAGTGCAAATTTTACTTTTGGTACTTATGATATCAATTTCTCCTGTTTTAATGCAAGTTACTCTTGTGAATGGAGCGACGGAAAATAATTCAACTAGCACCGAAACGTCAGTTAAAAACAAAGATGTATTTGCACTATTACAACTTGAAAAAGATGTAGCTAAATATGAAGGTTCCTTAAAAGAGTTACATTCTGGCTACAAGAGTCCATTTGATCTATTGGGAACTGTAATAAATGAGGAAAAATTCAAACCAGAATCTGGAAGTATACTTCCAGAATTTGATGAAAATTTAAATGGTGACGATAAATAAATTTATTTTACTACAAAAGATAACGTTTAATATTAGTAGATGCGATAAAAAAGAGCACATTCCATATTGCTCTCAAGTTTGTTTTGTGAGGCTCTAAGATGCTTAATGTAAGATAAGGAAATTTTCATTCTTTCTCTTTTCAACGTTCAGAAGACTTTCATTTATCTAAATTGAAGAGCATTTTTACAGACAAATTCAATTGGGATGATTAATGAAGTTTTAGCTTGCCACCAAAAAACAGTTACCCTTTATTTTTATAGTATATTCTAATAGAACCTCAAATCAAAAAATATTTATAATTTCAAGGTGAGTCGAAGTTGAAAGTATTTGTTGATTAACAATTATAGAAAGATAGGATATATAGTTAGTTTTTCAGCAATTTTTCTTCTTTTTTCATCAAATTTGATTAATAATCAAAATTATCTATCGGCTAACCCCCTTGTAAACAAAGTTTCTTTAAATCAATTGGATAGGTATATGGTAATACCTGTCAAGGATACGAAGGAAGATTTGGGAAGACCCTCTACTTCTAATCCTAACCCTGAGCAATTGAAAAACGGACTTTGTGACAATAAAGTAATTGATAGTCTAGGAATTCCTTTGTGTAAACCTTCGGAAAACACAGAAGACAAGTCGACCAAAAACAATGATAATGATGATGGTAATAATGATGCCGATAAAGAAGAGGAGCAACAACTCTTAGAACAACAACAAGAAGAAGAAAAAGAAGAAAACAAGGCTAAGGAGCAACAACTCTTAGAACAACAACAAGAAGAAGAAAAAGAAGAAAACAAGGCTAA
>JAATVM010000236.1 GCA_014523495.1 Nitrososphaerales archaeon TH1920 | reverse complement strand
CCTGACGGAGGTTGTTAATGAGATCTCGAACATCACTGGACTCAGAGAAGCTCGAAGAACAATGGTGCATAGTTTTCCAGTATCACACAATGATTCATTTAGATATAGCTATTCCGAGAGTAAAGATTTAGTATTGATATTTGGAAAAAGGCACTAAATCTAGATATTAATTTCAAATCTTGCAAATCAAATATTTCTATATGATTGAATGAAAACAGCAGGCTTCATACGCCGCTGTTAGCTTTTGAATTTTTGAAAAGACTGTCATTATTGGCATAACAATTCAATAGTAGCTTAAGTTTGCTGTCTCAAACCAACAACATTGCCATTTGACCGTTGGAGGTATCTTATTACCTTGAAACTTTTATTATCTGTATGGCAAATATGATAACTCGTGTGAAGGCCGCTATTGTTGCGGCCAATAATCATCACGCTGGATTTGGAGCTGCGACTGCCAATATGTTTAGAGTGATGAGAGGGCTTGAACCCGTAGAATGGGGAATGCAAAAGGAAATAGATTATAATACAGAATTGCAACTCTCTAACGGAAAATCTGGTTACCATAAGGCTAAACAAAAGAGTTTATTAGACTATCCAAGTAGCTAGCAAATTTATTCGTCCTGTGAATCCGTTACAAGTACACTTCAAACAATAGCTCTGTCCATGCTTGTCAGAAATATGAAATTCTCTAGTATGATGACATAGGGAACATTTATCAGATTTTGTACACGCTGATGTCATCTTTATGTAGGCGTTGCCTTATGATTTATTCGAAATACCGTATTTTTCATAATAAGCCAATTCATGGATAGGTAAACGCTCCTTCCTATTCCCCATTAACTTTTTTTGTGGATATCCAAATCCTATGATAGCACTCACATTCAATTGTTGTGGGATACCAAAGTCCTTGCGTAGTTTATCCAGCTCTATCCCTGTAAATATGCCTGAGCCTACTCCATAATTCCATGCAGCTAATTGCATGTTCTGGAGTACGCGTCCTGCATCAATCAAATGAAAGCTATATTTTGGGTTCGTTAATATAATTATCGCAAAATTGCAATTAGCGACCCAACCTCCACTGGTACTGTCTTCTGCAAGCTTCTTTATGTTATCGTTACTCTCAACAAGTATAAAGCGCCAGTGTTGCGTATTAAGACCAGTCCCCGTCATTCTAGCAGCCTCGAGGACCTTTGATTTTATTTCCTGAGGAACATCATCGGAGCTGAATTCTCTTATATCCAGCTTGGTCCTTATACAATCAAAAGTATCCATATTTACTTACTCGTTCTTGACGTCTTAAAGGTTTAAAACTGATATCCTAAGAGGATTTGGAGGTATACGAGAGCAATGGATTTTAAGTATAATTCTCTGGCCTCAATAAAAGTAAAATCTCCTTTCTCTTCATCATTGTAAATATCTTCATCCCATATTCGGCAACAGTATTAGCTTTACCTCCGAATGTTGGAATATATCCTGTTCCTAGCGTCAATACAGGCATTGTAAGATTAGTCTTAAACTAGGCTTACGATTTGAGATCTACTATTAATGTGAGTTAAAGACCAACTCACCAGAATTCCAAGCACCGCGCCAAACGCAATATGACGCACGATGGTCATTGGAGCAACTAGAGGAGAGATGCCTACGCCTGCTATCCCAGCTCCCAATGCGGGAAAAAGACCAAAAAAGATCGGTCCCACCGCTATCATTACAGCATATATTATTCCATAAAACCACATGTTTCGTTTAGTCACTCTCTTTGATATTGGAAGGAATACAAAGATGTATAACATAGCAAGAGCAATTCCGTTTGCAAAATGAAAGATAGTTCCTGCTGCATCTATGGGTCCATCTTGTCCTACAACAAGTGAGCCGAGAACCCTTGTCAAGTCAAGCGGAATTCCTGTTGTAGCAACATCGATGTACATTACGGTATTAAAGGCGACAGTACCGACCAATCCTGCCACTATTGCTATAATAAGTTTTGATCTATATCGCTGATCTATATTCTGCTGCACATTGTTCCTCATCAATATACTCATTCGTGTGTCTACAATATATCTTTGGTGCACACGAAATTGCACATAATAGAAGGTATATAACTAAGTCATACTTTGTTTCTTCTTAGTGATGGAATACAGAATTGACAGTACTGATATTCAAATCATGAAACTGCTTACAAGGGATTGTAGGCTGTCTTACCGAGCAATCGCATTGACTCTTGATATCACGATAAACACGGTAAAGAGACGCATCAAGAACCTCATTTCAAGGAAAATCATTGAAGAATTTTTGGTAAGAGTAAACTTGGGCATATTTGGATACAGCAACATTTATAATTTGATACTCAAATATCGAGGAAATATCGAAAAAAAAAAGTAATACGATACCTTCAAAATTGCGGCTACGTTTTTATGCATAGTGATTGTGTTGGTGGAGTTTCTCGCTTTGCTCTCGCCTCCAAGAATAACCTGAATGAAGAGTTAAGATCACTACCGGAAAAGATAGAATCAGTTCAAGTAATCGATATCTTTAGCTCCAGCTGGGAGTCAAATTTCTTTTTCGGGACGAATGACTTGAAAATATTGAAGTGCCTAATAGCAAAACCGAGAACCAAGGTTAAGGAAATTGCAAAAGTAATCCATGTTTCACAGAAGACAGTATCAAGACGCATCGATGCCATGATATCAAATCACGTAATAGATTTTACTATCATAGTAAATCCAAGGGAAATGAAGGGCTATGTCAATGTAGGTATTTTCATTCATGTTGAAAAACAACGCCGCAATGAGGTTACCAAAAAAATTTATGAAGAAATCAAGAATCTACTTGTATTAGGGCCGCCCTATGAGGATATAGACACGATTGGTTTGAATCTATATGTGCAGAATATGTGGGAAATTGAAAACATCCAAAGAAAAGTGGAATCATTTAGTGGTTTCAAGAATGTATCAACAATTCTACCATTACGTAGACAATATTACCATAATTTGTTATTGGAGGAAATTGACAGAAGAATATCCACCCAAACGTTACCTCGAATTATACCAAAAGTTTAAAGTCCTATAATGAAGTAGTTAGTATAGTCAGGAAGCGGAAATGTGCTCGCAACAGAAGAACTAACTCAAAAGAAATTGGAGGAGAGGCACTTTGTCCAGATTAATATCCAATTTCGTTGGGAGATTTAAGAGAATTTCTATGGTTGATGCTTTTTTTGGTAAACCTGCCACAGTTATCAGCACCACTTTTCTCCTGCATTTATCATTTGTTGTTCTCTAGTTTGTTTTGGATTTATACCTTCTAGTACAGCATAATATGTTACTGTTAAGAGTAAAATAATAGATT
>JAATVM010000030.1 GCA_014523495.1 Nitrososphaerales archaeon TH1920 | reverse complement strand
CCTCATGGGCTTGTAGCTCAGCTTGGATAGAGCGCCTGCCTTCTAAGTTCTAACAAAGAGAGCCAGAAGTCGAGGGATCGAAGCCCTCCGGGCCCGTGCCTATAAACTCAACTTCATGAAAAACAAGTCTATTAAATCAAGCATAAATAATGAAAATGCACTTTACATGTTTCACTTTACCAGTTGCTATTTTGTCACATTTCACCTAATTAATTAATTTGAAAAATTGAAGAAAGTATATGCAACTCACGTTTATAAGAGGCTTAAAATCTAAAATTTTCAATTATGCTTGATGATAATCTGTTAAAAAATATGTTGAAAAATGCACGAGATGGAATTACAAAACGCAATTTCACTCAATCTGCTGAATTAACCCTCATCCTTAAGGACATTGATATTAAAAAGGGGTTTAGTATAAATGAAGTTGTAAATCTTCCAAGCAAGATAACGAAGAATTCAAGTGTATGTGTATTTGCCTCAGGCGATATGGGAATGAGAGCTAGAAAGGCCCAGGTTGATAGAGTTATTGAACCTGAAGAGTTAGATAGACTTGGAACCAATAAGAAAGATGCAAGAAAAGTTGTTAAAGGTTATGATTTCTTTTTAGCCGATAGTACTCTAATGCCCAGGGTAGGTCGCTCGTTGGGACAATTCATGGGGCCTAAGGGTAAAATGCCTTCTCCGCTTCCATATGGAGCGCCTATTGAGAATATTACAGAAAGATTCAGAGGATCTGTTAGAGCAAGAGCAAAAAATCAACTTAATGTTTCTGCCAAAATCGGTGATGAAAAAATGGAAGACGATCAGCTTGTAAATAATGCCCTCGCGGTAATATCAGCAATCGAAAAAAAGTTGCCACAAGGTGACAAAAATATTCATAATGCAATAATTAAGTTTACAATGAGCAAGCCATCAGAGGCCTCAACGGTTGGAGAAAAACAAAAGTAGGAAGATATCTGATGACTTTATCTGAAAAGCATAATAGAACAAGTTATCCAAAAGGAAAGCAAAAGTTATATCAACAAATGGTTGAACTTCCAAAATCGTACAATGTGGTTGCCCTCTCAAAAGTGAATAAAGTTCGAGCCACTCAATTAATGAAAATTAGGAAGAAATTTCACAAAGATATAATCATTAAAGTAATCAAAAATAGGGTGACACAAAAGGCGTTTGAAAAGATATCAGATGTACCGGGAATTGATAAATTGAGTTCCCAACTAGAGGGACAATGTGCACTCATGTTTACTAATATCAGTCCCTTTAAGCTCAACCTGATTTTCGATCAAAATAAAGTATTTCTACCTGCAAAAGGTGGGGATGTAACAAAAATTGAAATAATGATTCCAGCTGGCGATACTGGGATTACTCCTGGACCAGTATTATCAGAATTCAAAGAGGCAAATGTTCCTACAAGAATAGATCAAGGTACGATATGGGTAAGCAAAGATGCAGTGATCGCAAGACCAGGTGATGTAATATCCACAAAACTAGCGTCTCTACTTTCAAAATTAAACATAAAACCGATAGAGGCTGGAATTATAGTAAATTATGCCATTGCAGACAAGTTAGTGTTTGCAGAAAATGATTTAAGAATTGATCTTGATGAATTTAAAAATGAATTGAGCAGATCACATAATGAATCTATCTCACTTGCAGTTGAATCAAGTTACTTTACCAAAGAATCGATGGGTTTCTTGTTGTCAAAGGCATTCAAACATGCACAATCACTAGCAACTGAATCAAATTATTTGTCAAAGGACACGGTAGGCTCAATAATTTCAATTGAAGAAAATAAAGCTCAGAACGTGGCAAATAAGTTAAAGAACAAAGGGTATTCTTTTAGCTAAACGGAATAATAAAAATAAAAAAAGCTATATTCAATTGCGATAAACTAAACAATAGTAGATATAAATAAATAAGAATTTACGATACAAGATAATGATTAGATTAGCCCTGATTATTGAATAGATTGTTTAAATCTAACCAAATAATGAAGATAACCCTTCTAGAGCTTCTTCTTCTTTCTTTTCATCCTTTTTCTCTTCTTTCTTCTCGTCCTTTGATTGTGTTACCCCACTTTCAGCAGCAGATGCTGTAGCAGGTACTGCCATAGCCATGGGAGTTGCTTTTAATGATTCATCTATATTCACTTCGCTCAAGGCTGCTACTAGCGCCTTTATCTTTACATCATCGGGATTTACACCTGTGGCCTTTATGACATTCTTCACATTATCCTCAGTTATATCCTTCTTTAATTTGTGTAATAGTAATGCAGCGTATACGTATTCCATTTTAAGAAAGCTCTATCTATGACCATAATATAAAACTTTCAAAATTATAAT
>JAATVM010000029.1 GCA_014523495.1 Nitrososphaerales archaeon TH1920 | reverse complement strand
GTTGATGACTATCTAGTTAGAATGGGTTTGATACATAAAGTTGCAAATTCGACTCAAGTTGTGAAATTATTACGTCATATACTAGATGATAATACGTTTAGTTTTAAACAAAAAAATCGTGCACAACGAATTTTGAATCGTATGGAAGATCCAACAAATAAATTAATGAAAATTGTTGATACGTTCGTAACTTTATAAAACAGATATTCTATAAAAAAATGTCCGGCAGCCCGGTAGAGAATTTAAAATTCGCTGAATGTAGTGGCCAAGCATAGAGGCCTTTGGAGCCTTTGACCCCAGTTCGAATCTGGGCCGGGCTATTTTAGTTGTAAGAAAATTTGCCTAACACCATAAAATTTAACATGAAGCAACACTAAATACAAACAAGAATATTTTCTCTAATATTCATAATCGAATTATTGAAAAAATGTTTGTCTGATTAATTTTGACTATACTAATTTTTCGTTGTGCTATTTTTACATCATATCAAAGCCAAAATTGTGAAACTACGAACTCATCTATTACCACGACCAAAGTGTGTATGATTGATAAACTAACTTTATTCGGAAAAAACGAAATTACTTTTCAGACATTATATTCTTTTGTAGTATCAATGAGTTCATTGATATTTGAGAAAAGTTGCAAAAATCTTAAACCTTTTTCAGTAATCCTATACAAGTGCTCTTCCTCTTCAAGTTTTATTAATCCATTTTCAAGCATTATGGACAAATATTTCTTGAGCTGATAATGAGAGAGAAAGGACTTGTACATGATTGTTGTTATTCCAACTCCCTTGTTGCTATTTGCAGATTGTAAAATGGATGCAAAAATATCTGTCCTGCTTCTATATTTCATCTTTATTACTTTAATAAATACAAAATCAATTTTAATATGTCTTGTGGATGTCAGTACTTGAACTTAACTTGATACAATTAAGTATGAAAAGGACAACCGGTCTCGTTATATCTGATAATTACTAAACATCTGTCACATAAAACGGATGTAAAAAGTAATAAGTAAATATAATTACTTAATTTTTAGGATTGGAAGACACTCAAATCAGATACAAGATAACACAACTGTCAGACAATGGTATTAACATAACTTTGTCTCTAATTGAAGATATCGAATTGGAATCAGTGTCGCAACAACAATTAATGTTAGAAGCGATTGATAGATCCATATCTGATGAAGAGGTTAAGCAGCAGATAAGACCCATCCTAGAAGCTATTCTACGATCCCAACCACAAACAGTGATCAAAACATATCCAAAGACAGTAATACAGATAAATATGCCTAGAAAAAAGTACGAAAAAATAGGAAGCCCGCTTGTGGGAAATAAGATCTTGATTGATATAAAACCCGATACTAAATAGAGTTCTGCACTTCTAGCTGAGGCATTTCTTATACTTTGGCGTGATCTCGTCTCAATTTGGATAAATATAGTCGTTCTAGTTGCAGGGAATCTGATTACGTTACAAATTCAAGATTACACGGTGTACATTATCCCGCCAGATACAATTGGAACCGCATCTACACCTGCTACTTCTTTTATCCTAGCTATCAATGCATTAAACCAAAGGCTATCAATTCCCTGACTCCAAATTGTTATTTTCTTGTAATCTCTCTTAACTCCATCATTAAAAAAACCGTTACAGTCTTCTACTGTTATATTATTGTACTTTTGACTTATTTCCTCAATCAAGCCTTTAGCTTCAGTTACCAGATATACTATTGTCAACGTAGGAAAAGGTATAGTATTTGAAGCTGTTGAAGACATATCTTCTGCCATCCTAATTCAAATAATCATTTTAAGAAGAGCAATATCTTGTTTTCGTAGCAAATACCATAGTGATTGTTTTTCCACCCTACTTTAGTTTCCCATAGAATGATAATTTGACTTAAATACAGATATATTTCTGGCTTTTTAGATCTTCTTCCATGAATGAAGTTGATTTCTTGAACAGTCTGCTGACAATAGATCCGTCTTTAAGGTTTTCGGGATTGGTCGAAAAATCTGGCCACTTGTGTGCAAGTTTAATTCGACAGGGGATTAATGAGCATCTTAAGGGCAGAAATCCAGAAATAAGTTATGCTCAATCAGCATATATTGTTGAATTAAGAAAAATATTTGAAAATGAATTAGGGCACCTTACGTCAGTTATTTACATTTATGACAAGGTAGTAATGTTTAGCATTCCAATAAAGAATCATATCGTAGTTTTTTCAACAGATAGGAATATCAATATTGATACTGTCTTCGAAAAGGTACAATCCTTCATTAAGAATGTAGAAACCGAGTTAGACCTAGAACTAGATATCAAAAATATTAGTCAAGAAAAAAAAGAAAGCGTTAGAAATTTGTATGATTCTGGAATATCTGAAGAGATGATTGCCGAACAGCTTGACCTAAATTTAACGACTGTAAAGAGTTTGGTAAAAATCATTACGACAAATACAAGATAGTTTGTTACCAGTTTTTGCTGGGTCGAATGATTATAAAATAGATTCAATCAATTAGACTAACTACTAAATGAATGAGCTTTAGCCATATGCATTCACTTCAGTCTCTGTATCTTGAGTCTTAATCTTTGTTAACTCTTTTTCAATTTTTTCTGCTTCCTGAAGCAGTAATGGAACGTTACATGATACACCTGGAACAAGATTACTTATTGTCGTAGATAACTCTGCCGCGGCTCTAAAATCAGGAATTCCTTCAATAATTTTCACCAATAATACGATTACATTAATATCTAACTGGGGGCTTTGATTTAAAAGAACTGCTGGAATCCCACCTATAGTGCCATTTTTTAGTAACGAAATTTTGGATTCTTTTAATCTGTTTCTTGCTTCTGCAGTATTACCTATACCCATTATTGAATATTCTTTTGAGTCAACAGACTTTGGTTGTTGAGGGTTTACTATATTACTTGAGCTAATAATAAGATCACATTCATTATCCTTTGCCCAATTTAGCATAGTATTTCCAATGAGGAAAAAAAGTGATGGCTCTATGCTCACTTCAGAGATAAAAATCGATGTTTTCAATTCTTCATTGGCATACACCCTCACTGGAAAATAAGGTACCGAATTCCTAACTATTGACAACTGAGAAAAGTATGGAGATTCAATAGTTGCAATTAATTGAGTATTAATTGAGTGTAAAATACATTCAGAAGCAATAGTATTAGTAATCCCGGTTGTAGCAAAACCATCAATCACTGTTCCACCTTTGAGATTCATTTTCTTTAGAGTTTTAATCTCAAAGTTCTGAGAATTTGACATTGATTAAATTTGAAGATACTGCTTTAAGAATCTTAATGCGCGGATTGGAAAGCTCAATGACATTTATTAAATTTGTACACTATTTGATAATATATTTCTAAAATTTGAGTAACTTTAATATTTTTTCAAATTTTTCATGATTCAAGTCTTTCTTGTAGTCCTTAATTCTTTTTATCACCTGCTTTCTATCATTATTGATTGAATCTCGGAGTCTGTCATAAATTGGGCCATGTAGAAAAAAGGACTGAGAAACGCTAGTTACATTACTTGCTCTCCTCTTAGTACTAGAAGTTTCAAAATCCAAAATTGTCGGTCTACCATCTTTGGAAATTATTATGTGGCGATCAAGTCTATTTAGCTGACCGTGATCAAGTTTTATGGAATCTAAAAGAAAACATTGTTGAAGAATGGAAGAAGTACATTTTAGAATTTTTTCATATGTAGTGTCTTTTGAATTATACCAATCTACGATATTGAAACCTTTGACAAATTCCATTAATATAAAATTTTCAGAAAAATCTACAAGGAAAGGACCAATCCCCATAGTGTTTGCGAGTGACTGAGATAGTACTTCGTCATACATATTCACTCTATTTGCATCTGTTCTCCTCATTTTTAGAACAAAATATTTATTTCTATATTTAACTAATATTGCCAAGCCAACTGAACCCTTACCAAGTATGCATATTTTGTGCAATTGCACTTTACCAAATGAGAATACAGAGTTAATACCCAAGGATAATAATTCTTCCATCCTGTCATCAAATGTATTTTGGTCAAATAAGGGGTAAGTCAGTAAAAATTTTAGGCTTTCCTTATTTTCACAGTTTAATAAATTCTCCATCACGAACCATAAAATCAATGGCAGTGGAAATAAAACCGCTCAGTTTCCTCTCATTTCCCAAATATACAGAATAACCATTGCTAAGATCTAGTGTAGCTCCCTTACGGTTGCCTGATTCAATGTCTTTCAGTATTATTTGATTTGCATGTTCTTTTATTGAGGTCTTTTTTCTTTCTTCAATACATACTATTCTCAAATCATCAGTCCATAACATAATGGAGCCTTTTCCTCTTTTCTTAATAAATGAATTAGTTTCATTTTTTCGAAATATTTCAGGTCCTAAATTTAGATTTAATTTAGAAAGATTCGTAAATTCTATCATAAAAATAAATACAGCATGTTCCTTTTCATCAGTAAAACAAATTTTTTTAATTACTTTAAATCTTGCATTTTCTAACTGCCTTGAAATACTAGTTAGTTTTCTCTTAAGCTGGCCCCACAAGATATCGGGACTTCTCTTCTGTATTTTGAATTCGATTATTAATAAATTTGATTTGATACTGTTAATAATTTTTGAACTAGATTTGCGCGGTCTTTTAAAAAATTCAATCGACGGTTCTTTCAGAAAAAGTCTTGATGCCAATACAAATTTTGCAAGACACTCTGATGATATGGCAGCTCCCAGGTTCCGATTTGAATCAATCGGATCAATTATTATTATGGGGCTGTCAAATTTTCCGATTCCTTTTTCGTTTAAAGATTCAAGAGAAATAATGTAATTTGACTTCAAGTCAGCGAATGTTTGGAGAACATTTCTAAATGAGCCATATTTCAGGACAAGTACCTCTGTGACATACCCACTAAAACCTGAAACAGATATTTGAGAACCATATATTCCAATCGATTTTAAAAATTTTTTTAGGACCCTTACTTGGCCCTTTAAATAATCATTTAGGCTCCTTTGCATAAAAATCGTATGAAACGGAGATCTGTCAGCGGCGCTTTTCCATTTATTTTTTTCAACTTTGTAACACGGCACAATGTTTATCCTGATTCCTTCAACCATTCCATCAACTATTCCCTCAACTATTCCCTCAACATACGGATGTTCCGAATAGCGTAAATATGGTTTGTATTTTCTTAAAGCATAAAGCCCAACCGATTTTCCTATTTCTTCAAATTCTTTTCGTTCAACTGTTGATTCTATCATTACAAAAAAGTCAATGTCTGTATCATTTTCAAGCCATGTTCCTTTGGCAAATGATCCACCAACTATAAGTTCTAAGATTCTATTATCTTTAAAGTTCATAATTTCATTCTCTATTTCTCTTGATATTTTTTCTAATTTTTTTTGATTTAATTTTGATGGGGAGGAAGAATCTGATATCTCCCGAGTAATATCATCTATTGTATTCATTTTCCCTTCACAGTTATTATGTTCTCATATATGGAACCTTGAGGTGTAGTGACGCTCTTTTTTACAGAAATTGTATCTATTTTGTCAATAAGAGTAAAATTGGACATAATGCTATTGCTGTGTAAATTCAAATTTAGCGCCACCCTCTTTGTTCTAAATAGTGTTATGTGTGGTATTATCTCTTTTTCTATCTTTAGTTCAAAATCTGTTAATTGTGATAGCACCTTATAGGACATTTGGTTGAAAGGACTCCTCGTTTCTTCGTCCAATCCAATCCATATTACTTTGGCAGATTTGCTATTTGGAAATGCTCCTATCATGCCATATTTAATTTCAAATGATTGAAATTCAATCCCTGAGATTTTAGTAACTATCTTTTCAAGTATTAAATTGTTGATTTCGCCAAAAAAAACTAGCGTAAAATGAAAATTTTCTAGTCGTACCAATTTTACATTTTTTCTTTCCAAATTCAAATAAGAAATCAAATCATGTTGTATCTTTTGAATCTCATTTTTTTTATAAATATCTGCGGCGATAAATACCCTTGACACGGCAACCAATTATCGAATCAACTAATATTAAAATCTGAACAAACCTGAATTTAGCAAGCGATTTGCAAATACACAGGTCATAGTATTCAGCAATATCACTAATATAGCAAATAATAAATAATTTACTAAAAAACCTTTGAATATGCAATTTAGGAGGAATAAAATGAAAGTTGGAGATTATGTCTTTGTATCTCAAAAATATTCTGAAAAAATAAGAGTTGTTATTGGAAGGATCATCGGTCTAACTGATTCGGTTGCAAGGATTAGTGGTTCGTATATTATTCCAATAGGATTGATGGAAAAGGTCTCTTCTGGACGCGGTGAGGGAAGACCTAAAGAGGTTCTTGAAAGTCCAGATCCAGATAATTGTATCTTTATGTTAATTGATAATGTTGAAACTGGTAATTTTGATGAAGAAATCAATAGAAATTCATCAAAAATTAGGTGGATTAATGAAGAAAGATTTCACATACTTGATGGATGGATAAAAGAAAATCTTCCTGAAATTTTCGCTAATGTATTGAAAGCTACGTCTCACGAAGATAGGATGCAAGCACGAGCTATCTTGCTAGAAAAAATGAATTCAATTTATGAAAGAGATCTGAAGGATCACATGTATGCGGTGGCAAGAAGTACCAAAGTATTATAATTTTGACTATGTAAATAGTCTTTTATTAGCCTTTTAATGCTATAATGTAGATATCAGAACCATCTTTTTCAGCAGTAGGACAAAAACAGGTAAATGAAAGTGAAGTTTATTTTAACTTCATAAACTCGATAAAGTCTGAAAAAACAAAGGAAGTATATCATAACAATATCAAACTTTTCATGAAGTTTTACGGATTGTCTAAAATGTCTGATTTACTGGCAATAGACGTCCAAAACTGCATAATAAAATATGTAATGTCAATGAGGGAAAAGGGACTATCTTCTAATTCAATTCAAGGTAGGTTAAATGCAATATTTCATTTTTATTCAATGAATGACGTAGTTTTGAATAAAAAGAAGATAAAGATGTTCAAAGGTGAGTTTTCAAGGAAGTCAGTAGATAGGTCATACACACATCAAGAAATCTCTAAAATATTGCAAGTTTGCGATTTGAGAATGAAGGTTGTTATTTTGTTAATGGCTTCAAGTGGTATGCGTGTCGGGGCTATTCCCTCTTTGAAAATGAGAAACTTGGAAAAAATAAAAGATGTTTACAAGGTAACCGTCTATGAGGGATCAAAAGAATCGTATTATACTTTTACATCACCTGAATGTACTTCCTTTATTGATTCGTATTTAGAATTTCGAGAAAACAACGGGGAAAAATTAAACAAGGATTCTTTTTCTGAAAGTTTCATAACCATTGTTTGAATTATGAAGGGTCGAATACTATCATTTTTTATCAATTTTAATCACCAGATTGTTAGTTTTTCTCTCATAGACTGTTACACGCTTTATCTTTTAATAATTTTCTATATACCACATTCCAAGGCAAATTCTAGCCCTTTATCTTTGAAATTGTCGGATCATCGCCTTGCTTTTCTCACAATATTAAAACTTTACGCACAATATGTAAATCACAGGCACAATATCTTCTATATAACATGAAAAAGATCAAGACCATTAAATCCGCAATCGTAATCTTAGCGATTGCTGCAGTATTCTCTCTGGCATCAACAACAATAATGACAAATTTGCCTAAAGCGATTGCAACAACAGAAGTTTTATCAGCCACTCTATCTGGAGATAAAGAAGTTCCAGCTGTTGATACCAACGCAACAGGTTCAGCAGGATTTAGTCAGCCTCATCTCGGCAATATGTCATTCGGTATTCAACTAAGTGATATTGATAAAGTTACAGCAGCGCACATACACCAAGGCAAAGAAGGAGCAAATGGACCTGTAATAGTAACGTTATTCAAGGCTGACAATGATACAGGAACAGGACCAGTAAAAGGACAATTAGTAAATGGATCCATAATTAACGATATGCTCGAGGGTCCTTTGAAAGGTAAGTCTGTAGAGGGTGATTTGATAAAGGCAATACAGAACGGGGAAGCATATGTAAATGTTCATACAACTGACCATCCAGATGGGGCAATTCGTGGACAACTAGTTGCGACAGCACGATAAGAAAACGATCGGCACTAGAACACTCAACTAACCTTTTCCTTCTTTTATTTTCCCTTTAATCTTCGTTTACGATTTAGCAATAATGATTATTTTCTTTTGTTTGATATAATGATTATTTTTTTCTATTCCTAAGATATTCTTGATGCTTCAGTTTCAATTCTTCTTTGTGAATTAATAATAATTTTCTATTTCCTGTTTGTTACTCTTATCAAGTAATTTTATTTAATCTGGGGTCTTGTAACGCTCCTCACTTAACGCGAAGAACTGTAGACAGTATTCTTTCCATTCAAGCCACAATTTTTCTATTAAATAGCAATAATCCATGAACATCCTTTCCTGAAGTTTAGACAGTTCTGATGATGAGTGGAACAATCCCAATGGCAACAGCAGTTATCAGTATATAAAGATCATAGTCAATATTGATTTTGGAATTAATAATAATTTTCTATTTCTTGCCTGATACTTCATAAAGTAATTATGAAACAATAAATAGGCAAAGTGAGGAGATATTGGTTATTTACCTTCGATGAACAAGAACAACCAACCCCCACGTTGTGTTTAACCTTGTGTTTAGGCAATAATTCTAATAACATGTTCACTATAAATGACTAAAATCTACGGAATAGATAATTTTAGTATCAATAAACCGTAAGACACAATAACTCTGATCGTTAAAGCCAAAATTCAAAAATCATTTGTATCTTATGTTCAACTCACTTGCTTGTTATTTTTTCTATTCTTACGATATTCTCTATGTTTCCGATTCAATTCTTCTTTGTGAATTAAATAATAATTTTTATGATATTCTGAACTATGTTGTTTAACTTCTGGGAGTTTATTGTATTCCTTTTTCTTTTGCAATATTTCTTTTTTGTTAATTAAATAACGGTCTCTATAATATTGCAATAATTTCTGTTTGTTCTTCTCATAATAGGCATGTCTTCGTTCATAATTTGGATTGACTTGCTTAATGTTATCCGTATCATTTAACACAATAGCCGTACTTTCATCAATTCCATTACTTGACAATATTTTGATTCGAGCCTTAATCATGTTTACTTGATTTAAATAGACACTAGATTATAATTTTGAAAGTTTTATATTATGGTCATAGATAGAGCTTTCTTAAAATGGAATACGTATACGCTGCATTACTATTACACAAATTAAAGAAGGATATAACTGAGGATAATGTGAAGAATGTCATAAAGGCCACAGGT
>JAATVM010000235.1 GCA_014523495.1 Nitrososphaerales archaeon TH1920 | reverse complement strand
TGACAGAAGATAGTGAAACGTTCCAAAATTCGTTTGCTCTAACGCTACATCGCTACTATAGAAGGAGAACCAAAATGGAAATGCCATCAATGCAAACAGTATTCCTAAACCTATTGATACTATAATAAAATCAATTAACCATGCCAAAAATCTATCCGCCCAACTAGCTAATATTATTTCTACAGTGCGATTATCTTCTCCAGTATTTGACGCTGGAGGTGAACCGCTGTTTGATGAACCCACTTTTCTTATCAATAATGGTACCCGCTTGACATATATGATTTTAACCTTTGAGCAGAGGCAAGTTATTAACATCTTAACAAAAATCATACCCGACTCTATGAAACGAAGGACTTCAATTTGCTACATGGTTCTGTAGTATATGCCTAAGTAATGAGGATTCGTTCAATGCTCTAACAGTCTTCAATTGTACGTTGAAAAGATTAATCCAAGTAAACCTTTTACGATAGTTAAAGAATGAATGTAGTTTTCATGGATAAAGCAAAAAGCTTAATACAACTTAATAGAACCCTACTACATGCAGGGTTCGAATCCCGACAAGCCCACCTAAATTTGTAATCTAAAGTATGAATTAGAAAAGTTAAAAGCTCAGTAGTTCGTTCCTATTTCAGAATCCTATTTTAGAACCGATAGCATGGTGGGTATCGACGGCCGAAGACTTATGTTCAAACGTAATTGCATTTCTTAAGTCTCATTTATAGTTCCAATTAAAAATTCTAGACCTGGCATATTAAAGAATTGAAAAAAATAATGGAATGGAATTTATCTGTAATTGGATACTTATTGATTTTTTGCATACGTCGTCATACCTGTAAAATCAATTGCTACGCATTTCTCATCTCCAACTACCCACGCATTGTGGCCTGGCGGAACGATCCCGACGTCACCTGGACCAAATTCTTCTTCTGTTCCATCATCCATGACAACTTTCATTCTTCCGGAGACCACATATTGAGTGTGTGGTGCTTCACAACTATTTGTTTTTGCTATCGGTTTGACGCATTTCTCCCAACTCCATCCAGCCTCGAACTCTGCTCTTCCTATCGTAACATCGTTCAAACTCACGATCTCTACTTTACCCTTCTCAAATGTTCTTGTCTCGTCCGGTGCGTTATTAGGATTCTTTTTAATGATTCTTGCCATTGAATTTCAACTCTGAGATGATTTGGTAATTATTAAGCATTTGTCAATGACCTACAATTCTAGTATTTAATTGCACTAAAGTATGTCTATACCTTTGGTTCACTTTAGTCGATCCAGAGATTCTTTAATACGTCCTCATCCACGTCATGACGACTAAGTGCATAATAAATTCTTTTTAGCAATGAACAGATATCACAGTATTATGCGCGGACATGACTGTTGGACCAATGTGCTCGATATTTGGATAAGACTTTTTGTGATTTTCTATATTACGCAACAGGTTTTTGGTAAAAGTCACTAAAAACTTAACTAGACGAAGTGGCAATATTATTAAAGGCTAAATGGAGTGATGTGGTGTCTATATCGTATCGGGGGATAAGAGTTGTTTAACAACAAGAGAATTGTTAGCATAGTAGATGATGAGATTTATATTACTAAACTCTTTCATGAGGCTTTGCGAGAAAATATTGATGGAATATCAGTTTTCTCTTTCATCGATCCCGTCATCGCATTCGAGCACTTTACAGAGAACAATGTGAATTATGCCTTAGTTATTTCTGATCTAAGAATGCCAGGTCTGAATGGCTTAGAATTACTCAAAAAAGTAAAGACTTCGAATCCTAAAGTAAGAACGATATTGATGAGTGCTTATAATTTTGAGGAAGATGAATTGTACCAGCAATATATGAAAGAAGCAGTGATAAACTCATCTATTGAAAAACCTGTCACGATGAATAGACTATACCAAAGAGTAAGAGATGAATTGAATCTTTATCAAAAAGGCATAAGCGAAAAATCGTAAAATTTTGAGTCCAACAGATATTGTATGTAATTTACCAAACTAATTTAGAAGTAACTAATTAGTTTATTCAATATATGAGAAATAACGCTTCCTCAAAG
Source organism: Nitrososphaerales archaeon TH1920 (assembly GCA_014523495.1). Classification (GTDB taxonomy): domain Archaea; phylum Thermoproteota; class Nitrososphaeria; order Nitrososphaerales; family Nitrososphaeraceae; genus TA-21. The sequence continues at coordinate 6,458 of JAATVM010000235.1, read as the reverse complement.
GATTATCAAAATAACAGAGCCGATGATAGTCTTACCAAAAATCTTCTGATCCGAAAATTTACTTGTTCCCTATTCAAAAAAAGGAACAAATTATCTAATTCATAGTTACCAAAATGAGTATCCGAATTAAAATGATTAAAAGATATAAAAAATTATCTTCGAACAGGAACTAATTATAATAAACAATTTATTCATGATACCATAATTACAAGATTTATTTAAATAAATTAAGTTTAATTACTTGATATAATGTATATAATACATATATTCAGTTGGAACCGATTGTAGTATCTTCATTAATCTTTTCTGTAGTTGCAATGGGATTGTCATCAGCTAGAATATTAAGGTCTTATAGAGAAGGTAAACGCAAGAGACAATCTGATCTTTTTTCGAATATTACAAATATCACCAGAATAATAGATGATGAAAAATTTATTCAATCTAGAAGAGCGCTTAGAAAAAATAAACTCTTAAATCGGTTAAAAGAAGGAAATGGAAACGATAATTTAATTTTTGAACTTGATATGGCAACAGAAGAAGCAGCTAGAAATGTAGCATCTACTTACGATAGATTAGGTTTTATATTAAAGCATGATAAAGAATTAGAAGATGAATTTATCCAATGGCAAAGTTATGTTATTGCAGATATGTGGCTACTAACAAAAGATCTTGTAACCAAAAAGTGGCGGTCAAGAAACGAAACCTATTTGAAGGAATTTGAACGAATTGGCAAAAAAGCACTAGATATTGAGGGTAGATAAAAGATGAAATAATCTATCTTGAACGTCATAATAAGTATGTAAAAGTTATTTTAGGTCAAATTTGTTCTCAATCCCTCTGGGTCCAATATATGAAAATATTCTAAAGTCAAAGAACAACAAATGGATCCAAATTGCTAACAATCCAGATCCCGACGGGCCCGTTAAGTATTACTAGACAGTTTTCCAAATATGCTTATTATTGACAAACTATATTATAATATCATGGGAGCTGTATTCAGGTCAAAGGACCTTGGAAGGGGTTACAAGAAAATTATAGAAAATTCGATCAAAGATCTCAGCCCTGATACTAAAGATAGTGTGATTGAGCTTTTCGATTCTTGGGAAGGTATCCCCTCTATACAAAAGTTGAAGGAAATTACGGGCGCTGACAAAGCTGAACTGCTATTAGAAAAGATCAAAACAAGTAAAGACATTGATTTAACTGAGGAAGATCGAAAAGAATTGAAAGAAATTTTAAAGGCTTCTCTTACTTTTGATTAGTAACATCGCAATTATAAATAGTAAGTAACTATAAATAATCAATTTAGGTACATTGGCAATCATTAAATATGAAAGCTGAAATGATATCTCGGGAAGGGAAAGGTATTCATAAATAATCTGTTAACAGGTAAATCAGGAATGCGAAATAGTATTAATATATTGTTATCGCTTGTGAGGCGGGATGAACGTGCAGTTGTTAATTTATACCAAGTATTCTCGTCGTATGCGCGCCTTTTGACTGGGACAAACATGATTAATTTTGGTTTTTGGACTCACGAAACCAAGAGTATTAAGCAAGCACAACTAGCGCTGTGCACACTTACAGGAAAATTGTCTGAACTTGATTCTGCAAAGAAGATAATAGATATCGGAAGTGGTTTCTCAGGTCCGGCAGAGCAATGGAACTTGGAATACAAATTCATTGACAATCTTATTTGCATAGATATTAACTATCAGGCATTGAAGATGTCGCGTGTTACAAATAGTAGATACACTTATAGCAAGAAGTTGTTGATGAAACCATCAGTTGAAACAAACGTTACTAATAGCAAGTACACTACTAATCATAGTGGTGCTACCATGTCAATAGTAAATGCCACAGCAACATGTCTTCCATTTGCGGATTCTTTTGCAGATAGAATTATTGCTCTAGAGTCAGCGCAACATTTTAAATCATTTTTGAAGTTTATTCAAGAGTCACACCGAGTATTAAAAAAAGGCGGCTTGATAGTTATTGCCATTCCAGTTGTAACGAGGCCAAATGCTATTGGAATGTCTTGCAAGAATATGATATTAGATTCTTTAAGAAATGTTAGAGTACTAGGAATTTTATCATTGACATGGGCTTCGGAGCACTATGAATTAGATCAAATTAAGTCAATCATCTCACAAGAACATTTCGTGATAAAGGATATCATTTGTATAGGACAATCCGTATATGCTCCATTAACAGATTTTTATGTTCAAGACAGAAAAGAGTTCAGGAGCATTATTATGGACAAGCATAGCTCTTTTTTGAAGAAACTTGCCCTAGACATTGCCGAAAGAATAGTACACCGATCAGCACTCAAAATGAAACAGTTATCTTTATCAGGGAACATAGATTATGTTCTAATAAAGGCCATTAACAAGTAGAAAAAGTAGGTTATGTATTTACTAAACACTCATTTGTAGATCAGTTCCCCAAGGGTTGTCTATGAGAATGCCCCAGGTGCCATCTGAATGTTGACGTAATACATCTATAGCTTTACCAGCAATAGTAACTAATTTTCCGTCCGGTCCAGTTCCGTTGAATGACCATTCACTGTTTACAAGAGCGATATCACTTGTCTGAATCACTCCATTTACCTTTGTTTCTAAGTTGCCATTCATATCGATGAAACTCTGAAGACTCTGCCGTATATTTTCTAAACCGTTTACAATTTGTCCTGGCTGAGAGACAAAACACGCGTTAGTTTCATACAAGCTTATTAGGGAACTTATATCCCTTGCATTGAATTTTTCAACATATGAACTGAGGAATTCTTTAGGTGTCATCATTTTAGGTATAGATTAGTATTGTAATAAATGATCCTTAAGACCCTTCCCCTTAGAAATAGATAAAATACCTTCACCATTCTTACTATCTCCACTACTACTTGTTTCATGCTGAAATTTACAAAAATCTCTCGTATCAGATAACAATAACAGTTAAAATAGAGCCGCCGAACCCGGTCAAAGTAACTACCACTAAAAGTCAGGTGTGATTCTAGGTTAAAAGAAAAACTTAAAGCTTATCAGTTTATTGATTTACTCAGAATCCTATTTTAGAACCGATAGCGTCGTGGGTACCGACGGGCCTGAATCTATCTTGTTTTATGTGGACTCTCACACGAGATGAAAATGTTCAGTATTGCTCTTAGCATATTTACCTGTGATAGGACATTTCCATGCAATATCTGGTTTGACTGTCATTTTTTGGTATTAGTGTATACTAGTATTAGCACGTATGGTCAAACTATCACCTTATTTCTGGTTAAATCCTGATTAACTGATAAGGGAACGATCTGAAGTATTAGGTTTGAAATCAATTTCCTCTGTAGGTGTTTTAAGTCTCGTTACGTCCCGCTTGAAGAATAAATCTATTATCCAATCTACCAAAACTCGCAATTTCTTCTCTACTGTAGGAAGATTAACTAGATAATATGAACGCCAAAACCACCAAGCAGTAAATCCATGAATCTTATGTCCAAGTATAATGCCAACACCGTTTCTCTTTCCTATCAACGTCATAACCCCTTTTGTCTTGTAGTCAAATGGTTCTTTATGACTTTCTTGACCTTTAATTGTAGAAATTAAATTGATTGCAGCAACCTTTCCCTGTCTTAATGCATGTTGCGCGGTTGGTGGATAAGGTTTCCCTGTATTAGGATCTATGACACAGGCACAGTCGCCTAGGGCCATAATACTATCAGCATATCCAGCAACTTGAAGATAATTATTGACCATTATTCTACCAGACTTGTCGTGTTCACAAGAAAGAGCAGATAGTATGGTTTGAGGCTTTCCTCCTCCAGCCCATACTACTGTTTGGGTTTTGATAATAGTTCCCTGATCTAGTTTAACATTATCTGGGTTAACTTCAATCACACGTGTGTTTAAAAGTACTTCAATCCCATTTTTTCTAATTTCCTGTAAAGCAAAGTCTGCTAGATCCTCAGTTACTTCGGGAAGTATCCTTCCACCAGAGTTTACGAGTATTATTCTTGCATAGGATTTTTGCAGATTGTGGTAAAAATATTTTATTGAATCTAGTATGAAGTCATTCAGTTCGCCGACAATTTCAACACCAGAAAAACCTCCTCCAACTACAACGAAAGTCAACAGTCTCTTCCTAAGGTCGGGATCTTCATGTTCAATGTCCGCCTGTTCTAACATATTTATCACATGATTGCGTAAGACTATGGCATCGCCAAGGCTCTTTAGAGTAAAAGCTTGTTTAGCAGCCTCACTAAGACCAAAGAAGTTAGTTTCACTTCCTAACGCTAGGACGAGATAATCGTATTTGAGTATATGACTACGCCATTCCATAGGATTTGTCTGCTTTCCTATACTATGAGTTATAACAACTTCCTTACTCTCCAGATTAATTGACTCTATCTGCGTTTCATAAAATTTTGCTCTATTGCAAAAGGCTCTCAGTGGTGTTACTATGTGCCTTGTTTCTATCATCCCGGATGATATTTCAGGAAGCATTGGTGTAAAGAGGAAAAAGTTGTCCCGACTTACCAGTGTTATGTCAATTCTAATCTCGTTCTGAAATGCTTTTTGAAGCTGCCGTAAAACTTCTATTCCTGCAAATCCCCCTCCCAAAATTAGAATGCGAGTTAATTGGATTGGTTTTTCTCCGTGGATAAGTTCTACATGTTTTTGATATGAATCGATCCTAGAAAAGGAAATATCACATTTTGTACACCTATATCGGCTGCCAAACTTAATTGATAAAATAGATGAAGTTACTCCTACAATGATACCAAAAACAAGATGCATTATAATATAACTTGTAATCACTAGTGGGAAGCTGTATTGATATAGAGTTGTACCGTATTCATCATAGGTTTCTGAAATCGTGTTACTTAGAATACGGTTGATCTCTGGATGCAGAATCAACAAGTAAACAGGTATAAAAAAAACGATTAGAACTACAGAACCGGCGAATAACCCATAAATAAATCCATTTGAAAGCTTACTTATATTCAATATTCCAGTTTTATAGAGAAAAACACCAATAACGACTCCTATTGAAATAGCAGTTATTGTATGAATTGCTATTCCTGCAAAAGCCGCGTCAGAGGTGTATATACCTACGACATGTCCAAATGCTAACCATGTAACATAATAAGGCAATCCCATCCCAACTTCAAAAGCAGTCGGAATAAGCATTGATATTCCTCCTAACATTGCCCCTATGACAACGAAGAATACCTCACGTTTAAAAGAGAAATCTACTCTTATTTCCGTGGCTTTCCTCTTCATTATTAATTACTTCGAGCTCCACATGTCTGAAGAGACAAATAAATCGAGTGTTCGAGACTTTACAATGCCTTTCATTGTATCGGGATAGCATTTCCCGGATCTCGTTCTTATGAAGCTTATGCCTATCCGGAATATCATTAGGAATATTTGCTCCAAAATTTATTAAATAATCTTCTTGTCCCAAATGTTTCTCCAAAAGTCAAGTACATAATTAATATCTGATGCCTGAAGCTCAGTGTAGGATTCTGCTCTGAATTCAATTCTAAAATCTTTATCGACGTCTGAAATATAAGCCGTAATATTTTGGAATTGTTTAACTGCTTCTACCATAGAAACGTTGCTCCATTCAATAACATTTATCATCTTTCTAAGTGCTTCGTCAAGTCCATCGTTATAAAGATTTATGTACTTTTTTGTAACAATATTACTATTCATTTTCTATTATTCATAAATATTGCTAACAATGTAAATGGTATTGATACTATGGCAGTTACTATGTACAACTGTCTGGACGGTATCCCAAAAAGGGTAAAAAAGGAATAGGAAATAAGAACAGGAGCCACAATCCACCAATCAAGAGAATGAATTTCCATCTTTCTCTGAGTCTTGTATACAACATACTATTAATTCAATTCTATATGGATCTTAGAGAAATTGAGTTACTAAAGAAAAATTAGGAAGAAATTGTTATTGTTCCTTTCATCGTAGTTGGATGATACAGACAATGGTATTCTAGAGTTTTTCCTTGATTAACTTCTGCAAAAGTAAGTTCGCCCGATTTTCCGGGTTCTATGTCGCCACTAGACGCAACTTCCTTTCCTCCTGAGGTTATGACCAACTGATGTTTTGAATCAGTTGGATTGTTTAACTGGACTACATTATCCATATTTAGTTTAAAGTTTAGAACTGGATTCGTCCCCTCTTTGTTGACCCACGTGTACACTCCTTTCTTGTCATTAGCTTTCAATTGAAGCGTATTGCTTTCTTAATTGCAGAACTAATGACCTGAGCTAAAGCAGGTTTTAATATTTGGTGCATAGATCCAGATGTTGAAGTACTTAAATATACTACGTAGAGGAATGTTGCTGCAAGTAGGATCCCTAAGCTTTTTGTCTTATTCATTATTGTTTATTATGTAAATAAGGAGAAGTTATATTACTTACTTAACATTGTTATCTTATT
>JAATVM010000234.1 GCA_014523495.1 Nitrososphaerales archaeon TH1920 | reverse complement strand
ATTTCATTATCATTAACATTTACCAAAGGAGAAGACCCAGCTATTCTTCCACCGGTTACGTATATTTTGTTGTCAACCGTTGTAGAAGCAGCATGGTGCCTAGCTGTAGGCATTGGTGCTTTAGGGATCCAAGTATCTCTGAGCGGATCGTAAGCTTCATTTATGTTCAAAATTGTATCACGATCTTGTCCACCTATTGCATATAAAGTTCCATTAACAAATAGGGCGTTTAACGCACCTCTTGGAGTTGGCATCGAATTACCTTCTGTCCACTGATTCTTTATTGGATCATATATGAATAATTGATTGGTTGGAATCCATTCTCTTGAAATAAATCCACCTACAACGTATATTTTTCCATCATGGCTCGCCACTGCAGAGTGATGGAGAGCCTGTGGTAGAGAGGCTATCGATTTCCAGGAATTGTTCTTGACGTTATAAACTTCAACAACATCCGAGGCATCCCCTGATCCAACAAACCCACCCATAACATAAATGTCGTCTCCTATATTAGTAGCAGTAATTTCTGATCTTGCAGTCGGCATAGCTGCCCCCTCAGACCACGATTGTGCCAGAACAGGTGATGTCAACATTGTAATGAGGTGAACCACCAGAATTGGCGTAAGTGACATTCCAAGAAAAAATTCTTTCATATTTTAAATAATGTTTTCTAATTAATAAAAATAGTTAATGGATCCCAACTGTTAACAATCCAGATCCCGACGATCCAAGATGTACGAATTTAGATGTCACCATATATCTTATTTTTTGAAGCCTTCTAAAAAGCAGTTTCAAAATTAGGCACAAAATCCTTTGAAGTTGTTGGGGTCACAAGATCTCATAATTCGATGAGACGATATACATTTTTGCTAGTATGATGTAATATAATGAATTGGCCTATAAGTGTAAAGTATGTGGATTGCAATTTGAGGAGGAGAAACGCTTACAAATTCATAAGAAGGTTCATGGACGAAAACCAAAAATAAGTGAATACGGCAGTCCGGAGTTTAGTCAGGACAGGTTAAGAGGATAAATATAACTGAATATTGCACTTTGATAGAAAATAAATTATTCGTATTTTTGAATACGGAGCAGATCAGGATGAATTTTCTGAGAAGAGTATTCGAGTTTTGGATTTGAATAATTAATTCCTCTCAAATCAGGAAGTAAATAGCAAAATTAACAGATCTCCCTCTAGATGCACTGTCCGAATGCCCACCGAACCCGATAAGAAATTTACATATTTCAAGATATTTATTGTAGATATTATGTATAAAAGGATGTAGTCAAAGGTTACTCAAAAATGAACTTTTATGTGATGGTCCCAATAATCATCACTCCTCATATAGTTACCAAATGTGAATACACATGATAAAAGAAAAAGTTACTATGACTACTTATCATAACTGCAATAGAAAACACTAGGATAGAAACAGAGACAAGTTGATCAGTCTGTTCCCCAAGGATTATCTATAACAAAACGCCAAGTTCCGTCAGGCTGTTGACGTAAAACATCTGCAGATCTAGCAGTTATATCAACATGTTTGCCATCAGACCCAGTTCCGCTGAATGACCATTCAGTAGTCACAAGAGCAAGATCGCTCGCCCTAAGTACTCTATTTACCTTGAGGTCTAATTTGCCGTTCATATCAATGAAACTGCGCAGGCTTTCGCGTATACCATCTGGACCTTTAACAAGCTGCCCTGGTTGAGAAGCAAAACATGCGAGAGGTTCGTATAATGTCATTAGGGAATCTAGATCTCCTGCATTGATACCTTCTGTTATCGAATTAAGTACTTCTTCGGGTGTCGTCTTCCCAGACATATGCTGATGTTGTAATACCTGATACTATAAGTTTATTATTTGTGAAACAATCTAATCAATGACTAGTGTGATAAAATGATAGACTCAAAACTAGCAGATTTCTAATAAGTGTTCAGCTCTTCTGTGCACATTGAAAATTTGGTTAATTATTATCATTGGTCTTCCATCTTTAGAAATAGTTTTAGGGTCGTTATCTTGATTTTATTTAGTATTGACAGAGTTGATTTTCCTCACTGGATATAACTAAACTAGCAAATTTCTAAAGAATCCAAGATTCTAGGTTGGATGCAAAACTACACGATTCATCATGCAACATATAACTGATGAACGGAGTATTAATACACATTATAGAACATTCATGATTTTGTAGATCATGTTCTGAAATAAATCTTTTTGAATTCTGTTACCTTGTCTTCCTTTCCTCTTCGTTTCTGAACTAAATCCCAGTGTTGAGTATAATCTGTAGTAACATCCTCTAGAGTGTCAGAGGAGAATGCTAAAACATACACATATTTCTTTCCCCAATTTTGCTCATAATAGTATGGATGGTTAAGAGAAATAGGAAAGTCCAAAGTTGAGTCAATATGTACCCATTTCTTATCTATCAAAGATTCATTCCAGCAATGGTCAAGATAATCATGTACTATTCTAGTTTGAATTGATAGCGAATTTAGAATAGCGCCGAAGAGTATGGACCATTCACTACACCTACCGATTCTTGTTTCTGTAATCCTTAATATCTTGTCGTATCGTGGAAATATTTGCTTTGATCCACATATATCACACATGTGAATTTCTGTTTTTCGTAATGTCGTTGAATCGCCTTCCATAACTTGAACCCTCATGGGTCTATTACATCTTGTACACTGTAGTTCTTTCGGCATCCACTTCATAAAGACATTTTTGAACCAATGTAAGATAGGCTTCAAAGATTGGTCTTCACGACTTAATTTTAATACCGTATCTGGTACTAATTGTTTTATGGAATCCAAAATTGCTTGGTTGCTATATTGCTCTGATATTCTTTTGTATAATGTAAAAGTCCCAGCGTTTAATGACAACTGATCTAGGTTATTAATAATCATAATTATATTTACACTAAACATTACAATAAGCCTCTAGAATTATTTATGTATTCATTCATGTGACAAGAGGATTAAGATAATAAAAGGTATTTTTCTTATAAAAAGCCATATAATTAATCTACCAAGTATGGATGGCGTAGCACATTATTATGGTAAGATATTTACATTTAATCAGGCGAACAGATACTTTCATTCATTACT
>JAATVM010000028.1 GCA_014523495.1 Nitrososphaerales archaeon TH1920 | reverse complement strand
TGTATTCGAATGGCTAGATACACCAGGACATCCTGCCTCAGAGAAAAAACCATTCATGATGAGAGAAAAAGACTGCATTTTCTGCATGGCATGTGAAAATGTTTGTCCTCCACAGTGCGTAAAGATATTCCAAAAAAATCAGTAGTACAATAACAATATCAACAATATAGAAAATTGAAAGTTAATGTTTGATACCGTGGCTACCGGCGGCACATTTGACATATTGCATAAAGGACATTATACACTTCTTTCAAAAGCATTTGAAGTGGGGAAAACAGTCATAATCGGTGTAAGTAGTGACAATTATGCAACTCTCAAAGACAAAAAGATTACTAATGACTATTCCGTTCGAATAAGAAATTTGAAAAAGTTTATTGAAGAAGAATTTAACAAATTCAACTATTCTATTTATGAGCTAAATGACTTTTATGGTCCCACGGTATTGACTAGAGATGTACAGGCCATAGTTACTACGGACGTGACTAAAGGAAATTGTATCAAGATTAATGAATTAAGGAGATCAAAAGGTATGCCTCTATTAGAAATAATTGTTGTTCCCTTGGTTGAGGATCAACAAGGGAAAGTGATATCGTCAACAAGAATACGAGAGGGTGAAATAGATATAAACGGAAAAAAATTAACTTCATGATAGTTGGAATATCGTCAAAATTGTCCGTCACATCATGATTGTGTTCTTCTTACGTTCTTACTATATTTTTACGCAATCAATTTAAACTGATCGAGATTGATTAATATTTATGATGTTTTATGAATAACATTCAATATATTTTCTTGACCAAAGGTCTTAATAACATACATGGGACCAAATATTAATTCTCCTACAAATTCCTTCAATTTTACTGCATTTGTGTTATCCTTCATGAGAACTGCATGACATGATTTATCTTTTAGCATTAAAACAATTTCATTATCCACGATTTTTATCACTTCAATAACAAAATGTACACTATCTTTATCTGGTAACAACATGCTACCTAATTTTTCAGTTTCGTATGAATCAAGACACTCAAATTTTGTTACCTGATCCAAATACTCAACTATCCTCACTATACATAAAATCAGAAACCAAGTCTTTAGCTTTTTCTCTCCGTTCCTGAAACATCGAAATAAATGTAGTTGCATGATTCGATAGATCATGTTTACATTCTCCACACAATAAGTTGCCGCTTCTACATTTTAGTTCCCTTTCATTCGATTCCACCGGGGTATCAAACAGATACTTGAGATACGAAAAAACAGAACATATTGCGGGATTTGCACCCAATTTTTTCTGAAGCGAAATTGTTGGCTGTCCACCCGTGAATGCATTGGAAATTTTTTCTTCTATTAATTTTGGTGGATCAGTAGTGAATAGTGCAGTTTCAGGTTTTGACGACGACATCTTTCCTCTTGTTTGCAAACTCGGTAAAAATTTGCTATGTATTTGTGCTGGCTTGTAAAATCCCATTTTTTCTGCAATGTCACGCGTCAATCTCCAATACGGATCCTGATCAATTGCTGCAGGTATCAATACCGGTGTAGGCTTTCCTTCAATTATTGAAGGAAGAAAACAAGGAACTCCTTGTAGAGGAGGAAAACCAATCATTCCTATATTTGTAGAATTAGTAAAACCAAAGATGCTTTTAGCAGTTGAAAAAGTGATCCTTTTTGCTATTTCCAACGAGTTCGAATAAAGATGTTTTATGTGTCTTGAATTTACTATAATTTTAGTCCTACTCTTTTTGAAACCAATAGCGATAATGTCAAGGATATTTTCATTTACATTTTTCTTGATTTCGTCCATTGTGTTGTTTCCATACAAGAATTTTTCATCATCAGTTATCTGGAATAATAGATTAGAATCAAATTTATCTTGCAAATGTTTAGTTAGAAACCAGGGCATAAGGTGACCTAGGTGGACCATTCCGGATGGTCCTCTTCCAGTATACAAATAAAATTTTTCATTACTTTCATATTTGTTTAGTATCCAGTCAAGATCTCTATGAGAAAAAAAGAATTTGTTTGCAAGTAACGGGTGCAATTCACCTGTAAACGATTCAATTTTTTTAAGAATTTCATTAGTTATTTCCTGAGTCCCAAATTTTTTTATTAATCGAGCGTAATCTACTGAACCCTCCACATTCCATGGAGTTACTTCAAAATCATCAGAATAATTTTCTTTGGATGAATTACTCATTTTTATTATATATACATGATTCGAGAGCTTTAAACGTTTAAAAAGTATTCCATCAATGTCTGATCCGTATTTAAATGACTGTGTTAAACTTGCATAAAATAGAGAAAAAAATTCTTCTAACACTTATAAAAAACGATAATTTGGATATTGAGAAATTGGCCGCCAGTACTAGCCTTTCATTAGATAATGTAAGACGTGGAATTGAATGGCTAAAGTTTAAAGGGTTAGTGACAGTATCGATTCAAAAAGAATCAATAATACAACCACTTTCAGAAGAGCCAACGGTTACAACTTCAGAGGATGAAATACAAGTTATAGATCGGTTAACATTACCAGAAAGAAGAATACTCAATGAGATAAAGAAAACAGGTCAAAAAAAAATAAAGATTAACGAACTTGTCAAACGATGTCACATGTCAAATATTGAATTTAGTGCCGGAGTACAAAATGCAGTTATGAATGGTTGGTTGATTAGAGAAGCAGATAGTTTAAACTTAACTAATAGCTCCGACAGGCTTTCGATAGAAGAAACAGTTTTAGAAAAAATCCTTAAATTAAAAAAGATCAAACTTTCAGAATTATCAGATAAAGAGTTACAAGCATTTAATCGATTAAAAAAACGCCCAGGATATCTCAAAGAAAGCATTGAAAAATCCTTCCTCATTTCTCTTACACGAGAAGGTAAAAAAGTAACATCAAGCATAAAGAGTGACCATGAAGATGGGATAGGAACAATTACATCTGAAATTCTTAATACTGGAAAATGGAAGAATGAAAGATTTACGGAAATAGATGTAACTTCTCCTGTTCGCACTTACAATATGGGAAGGACGCATCCTTTAAGGGATGTAATTAACGAAATTAGAGAAATTTTCACATCAATGGGATTTTCTGAAATAGAAGGATCCATAATCCAATCTTGTTTTTGGAATTTTGATGTACTATTCACTCCACAAGACCATCCTGCGAGAGATATACAAGATACATTTTATCTGTCAAATTTTACAGACGAAGAAGTAGATCCTATTATCAGTAATAAAGTATCGAACTTTCACAAATCAGAATGGAATTATGATTGGAATTTGGAAAAATCAAAGAAAACGGTTCTCCGTACTCATACTACTCCAGTTACCATAAAATATCTTTCAGAAAATAAGTTGAAATATGGCAGAATTTTTTCAATAGGAAGAGTTTTTAGAAATGAAAAAATGTCGTACAAACATTTAATGGAATTTCATCAAATCGAAGGAATTGTAATAGGTGAATCAATAAATTTAAGAGATTTAATGGGACTTCAAAAACAATTTTATTCAAAACTTGGAATAATAAAGGTAAAGTTTTGGCCTACATATTTCCCTTATACCGAACCGTCAATACAGTCAATGGTGTATATAGATAAATTGGAAAAGTGGGTTGAATTGTTCGGTATGGGAATGTTCAGACCGGAGGTAACCCAATCTGTAGGCATATTGAATAATGTACTTGCATGGGGTGGTGGTCTTGAACGCATTGCTATGATTAGATATGGATTGGACGATGTTCGTGAACTGTATGATAATAAGCTATCATGGTTAAGGATGCAACCAATATGCCCGTTGTAGAATTTCCCCTAGAAGATATCAGTAAATTATTTCCTGATTATGAATTAGAATACATTATAGACATGCTACCATTTATAGGACTAGATCTCGAATATAGGGATGACAAATGCATTAGATTAGAATATAGTCCAAATCGTCCTGATTTTTCTACTTTTTATGGTATCTCGAGATCATTAAACGGACTACTTGGAAAAGAAATAGGCATACCAAAATTTCAAGTAGTTGAAAATAAGAAAAATTTGATTAATGTGGATAAATCGGTATCAAACGTACGACCATTTATTGCAGCCATAGTCGCTAAAGGTCATAAATTGAATAACAAAACAATAAAGCAAATTGTTTCAATGCAAGAAGATCTGCATAATGGAATAGGAAGAAGAAGATCAAAGGCATCTATAGGATTTCACAATTTAAATAGTATTGAGTTTCCATTAGAGTATACCACAACATCAGATAATCTGAGTTTTATTCCTCTTGATCATACTTCTACATTGACATTGAGACAAATATTGGATAAAACTGAATCAGGCATAAAATTTGGAGAGCTCTTAAAAAGATCTATTTGTCCTATTTTAAAGGACTCTAGAAAAAACGTAATATCTTTTCCTCCAATCATAAATGGTGAATCTACTCGAATTAAAGATGGGATTGATAATTTATTTGTCGAAGTTACAGGTATTGACAAGAAAATAGTTGACAACGTTCTGGCAAATTTAATTGCAACTCTAGCTGAGATCGGATTTGAGTTAGAAAATGTCTCTATAAAGTACGATAGTAATAGCAGTCTTTCTTTCAATTCAGACACAAATACTATTTTAGAGAACGTGAAAATTGACTATATCAACAAGACACTGGGTCTAGCATTGTCAGACGTAGAAATAATCGATTGCTTACGAAAAAGCAGACTGGATGCAAACGTCATTGATGTAGGTAGAATTAATTGTATGATTCCAAGTTATAGAATTGATATTTTTAGTCCAATCGATGTTGTAGAAGAAGTAGCAATAGGTTACGGACTTTATAATTTAGAGCCATCTCTACCAGAATATACACTTTATGGTAATAAGAGTAAACAAAATTATTTTTTTGACAAGATTCGCCAGTCCTTAGTGGGAATGGGATTGACTGAAAATATTAACTTCATTCTAAGTAACAAAGATATCCACTACAATAAAATGAAAATTGATAGATTTGATTTCTTTACTGTCAATAATTCAAAAAGCGATGAACATAATGTATTAAGGAAATCACTTTTACCATCTTTACTATTTTCATTGTCCAAGAATATACATGAAGAGTATCCTCAAAAATTGTTTGAAATAGGAGAGGTTTTTGTACCTGAAAAAGATAAATTTGAAAGATGGAATTTGTGTTGTGCTAGTGCTTTTAATGGAGTTACGTATAGTGAGATAAAAAGTGTACTTCAAACTCTAATGGAAATTTGTTTTGCCACTAAATTTGAAACAAGATCATCAGAAAATTCATCATTCATTAGAGGAAGATGTGCAGATATAGTCCATAAAGAAAAATCTATTGGAGCAATAGGAGAAATTTCCCCTATAATAATTGATTCTTTTAAAATAAAGATGCCAGTTGCCGCCTTTGAACTGGATCTTACAGAATTATTACGAATTTAACCAGAATATTTATAATGAATTAGGATGCTTTTCATTATTACTTGGTCAATGAATAAATTGACTAAGTAGCCCCGGAAGAGAGTGCGCTAGGAGATGTACATTTGAATGTATGGCTATCAATGACTAGTTGTGGGTCAGAAACGGGGTACACCTATCTATTCAATGTAACTATGGATTTCTAGTTTGTAACCAGATATGATTACCAAAAGCTATTAACATCTACTTATTTTTCATTTCACTAAAGAATTTCAAAATCAATATTTTTGCATTATCAGAGGCATTAAATTGATCCAATATTTTTTTAGGATTTTTGAAGAATTCAATTCTAAATTCAGGATTAGAGTGAGCTAAATGAACTATGTGATTTATTATTTTCAAATCACTATTAGTATATTCCAAAGTGTTTAGTTAGTACTATTTTCGGATATTTTTAATTTTAGAAAAATTGATATTGATACGAAATTATTCAGATTTACTATGGAATTTGAGCCAATATTGCTCAGAAGCCAGAAGAAATTGAAAGGTATCGTATCATCAAGAGTAAAATCTGTAGAAGAAACTCTTAGGACCATTCTTCCGGTTTCTAGTGCTATTGGAATTACAAGACTTGCAGATATTACAGATATGGACGTTCTTGGAATCCCAAATTTTTCTGCAGTTTTGCCCGGAACTGAAGATTATATTTGGGTATATAGTGGGAAGGGACCTACAAGATCGGACGCAAAGGCAAGCGCATTGATGGAGAGTATTGAAAGGTATTGTTCTTTGCCTTCTGGCAATCAAAAAAAGATGATTCAAGGACCTTACAATGATGTTTCAAAAGTGTCAAAGACATTACATCCTTCTAATGTTGTTGAACCAATGTTATTTGAATACGATGAAGAAATGATTACGGATTTCCTCCCGGGCTATGATTTACTAAATGAGGAACAGATCATGGTTCCGACAACATTAGCATTATTCAGATATTCTCCCAAACCGCCCGCAGTAAATCCATTTGCATATCATCATACTAACGGTCTAGCATCAGGCAACGTGCTGGAGGAAGCAATATGCCACTCACTATGTGAAGTTATTGAAAGGGATGCTACAAGCTTGGCAGAATTGAATGCAAGCGCACTACCTTACAATCTTCTCAAAACAATGACAAAATATCTTTCACACAATGGATTAGAAATAGATCCTATAGATAGTTCAGAATTCGTAGATGATGATTCAAAATATCCTGATGTTGATATTTCAAATATTGATTTTAAACCTGTTTCAAATTTGGTAAAAAAATTCAATGATGCTAAAATACCACTTATAATTAAAGACATTACATCCCAAATTGGAATACCAACATTTAATGCAAGCAGCATTGAATGGATAACTGAAGATTACGGATATCTTGCGGAAGGTCATGGAACTCATCCAGATGCAAGAATAGCTTTATTGCGCGCAATCACCGAAGTTTCGCAAACTCGTGCTGCAAATATTCAGGGTGCAAGAGACGATCTCAGAAAAATCTCATATGGGCGTACTAATAGTGCTGAAAAAAAGACATGGCAATTTATGAAATCAAAAAATTCTATCCATTTCTCAGAAGTAAAATCATATGTACATGATGATATTTTGGATGACATCAAACTTATTCTGTCAAGATTAAAATCAAACGGATTGAAACAGGTCATAATAATAGATCTTACAAACCCTCAAATAATGATACCTGTGGTAAGAACAATCGTGCCAGGCCTAGAAACATTTAAGATAACAAAAGCAGTTATAGGAAAAAGAGGAAGAGAATGCTTTAAAATATGAACAAACCGATAGTATATCTTGGACCCACATTAAGTAGAGAGGAAGCAAGTAAGATTTTAGACGCAGACTACAGAGACCCAGCAAAGAAAGGTGATTTTTTAAGATTATCACATGCTTCAGATGAAAAAAAATGCATTGGATTTATAGACGGAGTATTCCTGCATGACTATCCTCCTTCACCAATTGAAGTATATCATCTTGTGACAAGAAAAAACATTGAATTAATAGGTGCATCCAGTCTGGGTGCATTAAGAGCGGTTGAACTAGAAAAATTTGGAATGAAAGGAATTGGGAAGATTTTTCAATTATACAAAAATGGTATCATAAATGCTGATGATGAAGTAGCAGTCACATTCGTTCAGGATAAAAACATACTTCAATCTGAGGCTATGATTGACATTAGGTTCAATTTGTTCTTGGCCTATAAAAAAGGAATAATTAGTAAACAGACTAAAAAAAGATGTGTCAAGATTGCAAAAAACATTTACTTTCCATTTAGAAACTACGAAGATGTCATAATGTTGACTCAAAAACAGTTTCCATCCATTCATGACGAACTTGAAAATTTTAGATCCTACATATTGAAAAATAGGGATAGTCTAAAGGCGCGTGACGCCATAAAACTTTTGAAATATCTCAAAAATATATCGGAATAATCTCTGCTATCATATCATCAATAAAAAATTTTTAACTATTCTGCTGAGAGATCCCAGAAATTTGCATCTTTAAATTCTTCGATAGGTTTTCCCAGTTTTTTCCATTCTTTAAATGATCTAGAATATAATCTAATTTTTTTCACACCACCCATTCTCAGAGCATAGTATGCTAGTCCTGACAGTGTTCCTACACTACCACAATATGTGATGATCTCAGCATCTGTGGATATCCCCCTATTTTCCATGAATCTCTTAATTTCATGAGGTTCTCTTAATATCAAATCAGCTGTTCCTAACATAGTATACGGTAGATTAGTAGCACCAGGGATATGTTCACTTAGAAAATTAAGGCGTTCTCTTGAATCCACTAGGATTTTATTTTGCTCATTTTTTGCCCTCTCTACCTCGTCATAATTGGCATAAATTTCAGTATTTAATTTGAGAGAATGTCTTGCATGTGGAAATGCGTTAACTTTTTTTTCTATCTCAAATCCATAACTCTTCCATTTGGAAAAAGTTATTTCAAGCAATGATGTATTGGAATGTCCAACGTATTGGAATGTCCACGCAACTCTCGCTGCAAGCGCGCCAAAGGTATCGTCATATATTACTACAGGAGTCTTATCGGAAATTCCGGATTGTTGTAGCAATTGGATTATCCTCCCTGGAGAATCATTTTCAAGTACTGTAGCAAGTGGAATTGATATTGCAGTTTTGATATGTTCTTTTTTATAGTCTTCCTCTTTCCTAACGTCTACAAGCCTTACTGAATTTCTCCTGATCAAAGTTCTAAGAATGTCAGCGCTTGTAATGATATGATGTGAATTGTCGAGTGTATGGTTTTTTAGTAAAATGTTTTTAGTTTTTTTTTCCTTTGCAGTATATTTCAAGCTGCACATTCTCCTCTTGCTGTCTTTGCACTGAATTGAACGTCGTTACCATAATCCATATAGGATTCTGGATCGTCCTTTGCACTTGGTAATGAAACGGTCTTTATCAAAACTGTTTTTATATCATCCAAATTCTTTATTTCTCCATTCCCATTACCTACTCCATTAATTATTTTCTCTATCCACATTGCAAATGATTCGTTTGTACTTCGTTCTTGTTTGTATATCTCGATTATTTTTATTAAAGTAGCTATGACTCTTTTTGCTGGCACGCGCATTACAGATTTACCAAGCATCCCATCTTCTCCATCCCTTCCTCCAAAACTCATCGAATATGTTGGAGTCATAGTCCCATCTATTCTTGAAGCTCCACCGTAAAATCCAATCGTTGCTATCTCATGTTGTCCACACGAATTGGGACACCCGCTGATTTTAATTGTCGAGTCTCTAAGATCATCTTCAGTATCCAATCCGAGTTCTATGAATTTCATTTGTATCTCTTTTGCCAGTCTGTGAGAATTGGTAATTGCTAGATTACATGAAGTTGTTCCAGAACATCCTACAGCAGAGGACATAGTTAAAGCTCCAGGATTTGCTAGTCCAGTATTGGCAAGATCGTTGTAAAACTCTGGTAAATCTCTGGCTTTAACGAACCTTATTGCAAAATTCTGATTTGCAGTATTTCTTGCACAACCTTCACCTGAATAATTACGAATAGTCTTTGCAAGGGACCGAAGCTGGTTAGATGTTATATCACCAGCGCCGAGTGTAACAAAAACGACAGAGTAACCATCCTGCTTCTGTGATACCACATTGGAATGCAGCCATCTTGTATACGGGTCGCTATCAACATTTACTTTTTCATTAATTAGTGGTAGTTTCTTACCATTAGACAATTGCCTAATATTGGGGGTCTCCAGATCCACCATGTATCTATTTAGAGTCTCAAGTGAAATAGTCATTTCTACACCCGATCTTTCCTTAATGACTATTTTCTGAAATTTTTCCCATCCCATCTCATTCACCAGATATCTCATTCTATTCCTAGCCATATTTTCACGATTACCAAGTCTATCGAACAATCTCACTACAGCCATGCATGTAGATACTACTCTATCTTGAGGAGTAAATTCTTCCAACTGGTGTCCTATGAATGAAGCAGCACCAAGACCTCCACCCAAATATATCTTGAATCCATTAATTCCCTCTTTTTTCATGGGAATTAAACCGATATCCGCAATCCTAACCAAACCATGACGTGAGCAACATGCGAAATTAATCTTGAATTTTCTTGGCAAGTTTTGGCATACAGGATTTCGAAGAAAGAAACGTGCAATTGCCTTGGCGTAAGGAGTAGAATCAAACTCTTCATCCGGACATACACCAGCAAAGTGACTACACATTACATTTCTGATTGTATTGCCACAAGCCTCTCTTGTTGTAAGTCCTACTTCAACTAGACCCCTCATAATCTCACTTACATCTTCAAGTTGAACCCAGTGCAGTTGTATGTTTTGACGAGTTGAAACGTGGGCTGAACCAATAGAAAAAGCCTCAGACAACGTTCCAATCTTTTCAAGCTGTTCTGGTGTTATCTCACCGCTAGGAATCTTAATTCTGACCATACTATAATTCTGCTGAAGGCGGGATCCATAAGCTCCGTGTTGAAGCCGAAAACGACGAAAATCATCTTCGCTTATCTTTCCTTTTCTAAAAAGTTTCACGTTCTGACCAAAAATTTCAGTTTCCTCCTCTTTTCCCCACTTCGGGTTGGTTTTTGGAGAAAAATGCTTTTTATCAGGATAATTTAGAACTTCTCTTTTCAATACTATTCTAATCTCTTTTTCAAAACCATATATTTTTTGTGGAAATATCTATTTTTGACATTTTAATTAGGTTAAGAAGGTAAATTACTCCATTTCATCCTGTACAAAGGAAATATAATATTTGTTAATATCAAATGGAAGCAATTTGTATGGAAGCAATTTGTATCAATAAACATTCAAAAGGAAATTTAATAATTTGAATGAAAATAGAATTATTCATCGGACAATCTTCATTTCAGTGTCGAATACTATTTTAAAATTATTGTAATAATTCATCTAATAAT
>JAATVM010000233.1 GCA_014523495.1 Nitrososphaerales archaeon TH1920 | reverse complement strand
GATGGCTTATTAGAACGACTGGGATGTGAATGAATTGTTCCAATATATGACAAATCAAACGGGAGTTCATATACTGGAAAACCTGAATAATAAGGACCATGTGTTGAAAAGGGTGGAATAATCAAGCCTGTTCCTTTGATCAAATTCTTCTCTTTTTTGCCTTGTAATATCAATATTCCTTCATTGGGATGCCACGATTTTGCATAAGTAATGACACTATCTGTAATCTGTTTTGTCAAAATTATCCTTCTTCTAACTTCATTTGTTTCCTTTTTCTTCCTAAAAAACAATATATTTATCTCTAAATTCTAGGTATTAAAATTAACTATTGTTTAATCATGGTTGACATAACAGTATTTATAGTCATTTCTATTGAACAGTTTAAAAATGAAAAAGATCTTCTAATAAAGAACGCAATTATGACATTTTGACAACACAACATATAGATATGTTACTATATCGATAATCACTTTATCTGCAGGTTGTTATTATAAGAGCAAAATAGTATCTATAATTAAGAAATTTCATTCTACACGAAAATATTGGGATTCAACTAGTCACATATCATATAAATGGGATCAGAACGAACAGAACTACTTCATATAGATAGAGTTAGCAATGTATAATAAATAATGAGAACGAATAAGATTAAATGATCAACATAGTGAGTCATTATCTTCGGATGAACTTCTTATGGTCCAAAACAAATCCAGAGTTGAAAAAGATGACGGTCGTCGTATTTTGTCTCACGGTATTGATTTCAATTATTATGATTTCAAATAATAATTTGGTTTTTTCGCAGTCACTTGCAAAACGACCAACTCTTCATGGGATAAGGATTCAAACTCCCATTACGGGTGAAAAAATATCAATTGGAATCAATAACTTGAGCATTAGTGGAAGATCTGTAGACAACGAATCTTCAAATTGTCAGGTTTCAGTGATTGTAAATGATATAAAGCCATATCAAAAAGCTTCAGCATCTGGATTAAATGGAGCCGATGATTATTCAAGATGGAAATTTACACTTTCTCCTGACTACACCGAACTCAAAAATGGAACTAATAAGATAACTGCCAAACTTGAGTGCAAAGATGATCTGGATGCACTGATGTTTAACACCATAAAAATTACTGGCATTCACGTTCATGGTTCAGAACAGGATAAACTCTCTATCAATACGATAGAGTATACTTCGGGTGCAGTAAATAATGAATCCGTTGAAGAACAGAATATCGATAAAAAAGAATTTAATCAAACACAACAGTTTGTAAATCATACAATATCCTATGACCAAAATTCGGCTCTACCACAATCTAACCTAACAACCTCAACGATAGACTCGACCCTAAACGCACAGAATACTTACACCGATAAAAAGATGGTACTTGCACCAAGTATAAGATATCTTGTAATATTAATTCCGAACGAGGGACATGAATCTACCAATCAACCCAAGAAACAGTTGCCCCTAATCAATCAACCATATGTGCCTCAAAATACTATAATTGACAAGAGTACCAGTATAATATGGTTAAACGCAGACGTAGGACATCGACATAAAATTAGTCTCAATGATAGTAATTCAGAAAAGATATTTGAAAGTGGAATTTTTAGATATAATGCAGCATCAAAGCCACTTAGATTAAATGAAACGGGTTCTTACCAATATTGGGAATCTAATGTAAGCAAAGAGGTGCCAGATTTTGTTATGAGGGGGGTTATAACAGTAACTTCTCAAGATGAGGGTAACGCAACCACTGCATCTCAAAATAAAGAAGACATAGTAGGAGCCTATATGGTCCCTGCAAAGCTTTTAGATAAATATCGTTCTGAATTTGAGGACAAGGGCTTTACTATTGACAGTACCTTTACTTATAAGGATCTACGGGGTGGACAGAAGGGGACGGGTCTGGAACAAACACTGATAGTAAGGAAGACCCATAATATTCCACTGAAAAAAGTAATTGGCGATCTTGAAGAGTTAACACCTACACTCCCATACAACTAGCATAATATGATATTTTAATGGGTTATTAAATAATTTAGATCTAGATCACTTGATAATCATAAAAAATCTTGTCAAAAAATATGGAAATTTTTGTGCATTGCAAGGATTGAGTTTTGAAGTTAAGGAAAATGAAATATTTGGACTTTTAGGTCCCAATGGTGCAGGAAAGACCACTCTCATCCACATACTAGCCACATTGCTAAAGCCGACAGAAGGTGGAGCTATTGTAAATGGATTTGATGTTTTACGCGATGCCACTAAGGTAAGGGAAAGTATAGGTGTTGTTTTTCAAGCACCAAGTAGCGATGATATGCTTACAGGATATGAAAATCTTAAGGTTCATGCGTTACTATATGGGATACCTCGTAGATTAAGAGAAAAAAGAATTTCAGAAGTATTAAAATTAGTAGGATTGTATGAAAGAAAAAACGATCAGGTAAAAAAATATTCTGGTGGAATGAGGAGGAGACTTGAGATAGCACGAGGACTTTTACATCAGCCAAAGGTTTTTTTCCTGGATGAACCAACACTGGGTTTAGATCCACAGAGTAGAGATACTATGTGGAGATATATCAAAAAAATAGTGAAGGAGGAAAAAGTAACGATAATATTAACTACACATTACATGGAGGAGGCCGATATGTTATGTGACAGGATTGCCTTTATCAGCAATGGAAAAATAATTGCATTAGATTCACCGTCAAAATTAAAACAGGAAATCGGGGGAGACATTGTAAAAATAAACTTCATAGATAAAATTCCTTCAACTATAGATTTTACTTATTTTGATTTTGTGCATAGAGTCGAACAAAATCAAAAGTCAGTAATTATTTACATGGATGAGGTAAACTCGAATTTGCATAGACTAATAAAAGATTTAGATGGTGTTCAATCAATAGAATACAAGAAACCTACCTTAAATGATGTATTCTTGAAATTTTCAGGGGATTCTTTATCCGGCGATAGTCCTGAAGGAGGATTTATGCAAAGATATGCTCAGTACAAAAAATCTTAAAATAAATATAATATTGGGACAACTTTATGGATTATGGCTTAGAGAATTTAAGGTCTTTCTACGTGAGAGAAGTAGATTAATTGCTTCCACTTTTACTCCATTGCTATGGTTATTTGTCATAGGTTCTGGTCTAGGATCAACTAATCTGCAAATAGGAACAGATTATCAGAAGTTTATTTTTCCAGGGATTGTTTGTATGTCTGTTATTTTCACTTCTGTTTTTTTTGGCTCATATATAATTTGGGATAGAAAATTTGATTTTCTTAAAAGCGTAATGGTTGCACCATCAAGTAGAACAACAGTTTTTGTTGGTAAAACTCTCGGGGGTATGACAACTTCGCTATTTCAGGTAGCTATCATTCTAGTAATTGGTATGGTTTTAGGAATCAACTATGATGCCTTATCATTACTTCAAATAATATCAATTGTATTGATACTTTCATTTGGGATGACTTCGCTGGGTCTAACATTTGGAAGCTATATTGAAAGTTTGGAAGGATTTCAATTAATCGTTAGTTTTGTTGTTTTTCCATTATTTTTCCTAAGCGGCGCACTATTTCCAATAGATAATTTGCCACCATGGCTAAAGTTTATTACTCTTGTAGATCCAGCTACGTATTCAGTAGACTCGTTGAGAAATAGTATCCTACATTTAGGAACGTATTCTTTTGAACTAGATCTTGCAATTTTGTTATTGTTTACTTTATTTATAACTCTAATTGGAATCTTTTCATTTAAGAGAATGAAGGCAGTTTAGTGTGAGTTTATCACAATCTATCATTTGGTTTCTATAAATGTGTTATTACAGCTAATAAATAATATGTTAGATTTGGTAACTGTACAGAAATTAAGATGGATTAATGATAATATCTTCATTTTCCAGAGAGGCTAAATCAAAATCACACTAAAGCTCTTCATCGAGATCCTCAAATGCCCTTGCTTTCGAAATCTCATGCAGTTTCATAGTTGATACTCTTTCAAATTCCTTCTTATTAATAATCCCTTTATTATCTAACAACTCAATTAAGGTAACTAGTTTGATATTAAATTCGTCTAGAGATGATAATTCTTTTCCAGTAATTTTTCTCTTAGCTGATTCATTCTTTTTCATAGCTTTTTTCATTATTTTACTAATTTCCAATTGGTCTAATTTGATTCAATATTGTTTTGTTTGCTATCGAATTAGATTGAATTCTAATGTGATGAGCATCTATGCATATGGTCCATAAAAGCAGTTTACTACCTCGTTCCAACATGTTTATCCATAGTCTACATAATACTTGTATCTTTTTTCCACTTCTTTGTTGTTGCCTGATAATACTGTTGTGGTCTGGTCCTTAACTCCTTTTTTCACGTAATCTAAAAGTTCTTTTGAGTTTTGCGTGTCCTGATACCCTGAAGAAAGTGAGGCTTCAAACAAATTCATAAACTCGACTACTTTTTTCCTGTAATCATCAAGTGTTGGTTTTTTATTACTTGTCACTTTAAACCAAGTTGTAGCACTTGGTGCTGCAAATGAACGTGCCAATTCATCCAGTACTCTTTCCATTTCAAAAAAATCCAATACATTTCCACCTTTTATTTTAATAAAGCAAGAAGGATGTATAAGATTATGGTAGTTTGAACGTAAAAAATACTGATTTTTCGCCTCTGATAAGAATAAATTTGCCCAGAGTTACAATACGTTATATTTTGAGCTTGATAAATGAAAAATTAACATCCACTTTACTATGGATTTATCTCCTGGTTTCAATAGGAGTTGCAATGCAGGTAGGAGCCGCTAACTGGGATATAATATGGCATGGTGTAGTTAATGTTGAATCTTTCTTTACTCCTCCACATTTAGTACTGTATTCTGGAGTAGGTCTAACCTTGATTGCTACCATAACTGGGATTCTAATTTCAATAAAACATAATGGCAGATTAACCAAACAATTTTCCCTCTTCCATAAAATCCCAAATCCATTAAAACTAATTGCCTTAGGATGTATCATCGAGGTTTTTTCTGGTCAATTTGATAGCTGGTGGCACACTAATTTTGGATTTGATGGACTCTTGAGTCCTCCGCATCTGATGTTAATAAGCGGTATGCTATTGTCAATAATTGGTGCATTAATTGGAACCCATTTGTCTGATACCCAAAAAAAATTCAAGATAATATCTCAAATGATCTCATATGGAATTCTTTGGATGATTTTGATTAACTTTGTTTTTATGTTTACGCTCCCATTTTCGGAAGGTCAATACTTTGACTTTAATCCTTCTCCAACAGTTGCCCTGGTATTGGGATCAACCCTCCCTCCTGCATTTACTGCCATAATTTTTTATTCTGTACAAAGTCTACCTTTCGCATTTCGGATGACATTTGTAGCAGCAACTCTAATGACGTTACAATCCTTGGCCACAATTATTTCAAATAGTTATTTTATAGGTTTATTTCCTCTTTATCTTCTAAATCTACTGGTACCTGTGTCTTTAGATATTATTTCTATTTATGCCAAGAAAAATAACAAATCACTTGATATTTTGTCAAATGAAGAGTACAAACGCATTATTTTTTCAATCGCTATCGCATTCTTCTTTATTACAATCTATTTCCCCTGGTCAGTGAACATGTTCAAAGTTTATTTTGGAATAGAGCGGATTACATTCGAAAGCGTCATCATATTTGAACAACTTTTGTGGAAATTTATACTACCAGTTTTAATGCCAGTATCATTGATTTCATCTTTTCTGGCAATATTAATCTGGAAAAAATTCTACGGACACCAGAAGTTGATTAATGTGTTCAAAGTTGTTAGCTAATTATGGAGATCAATAGTTTTTAGTTAATAAAGATAATTGACAAAAATCAAGCACATGTGGACATTTGAAAATTCAATATAACAAAATACTGTGATAAATATATGGTATATAAATTTCAAAATAGTTAACCTTAATAATCTTGTTTAATCAATTAATATAGTGAACTATGGAAAATAAAGAATTCCTTACGCAACAGCTAATGTGGATCGTGATATCCATTGGTATAAGCATAACAATATCTTGGTTTGTTCCGTTTCCTCTATCTTGGGTCGTTATTATAGGGGTATTCCTTGTGTTAAGTTTCTATATGCGTTATAGAATGATGAAGAAAATGGGTTCCGGAGTGGGAATGTTTGGTTCTCTGTCATCTCCTTTCTCGGGAAATTCAGTTAATTATTACTGTATGAGTTGTGGAACAAAGCATAGAGAAGCCTCTTGTCCACGATGTGGCTCAAAGATGAAAAGAGTCGGATAGGGGCAACTTTTTTTATCAGAAATCATATCACCCTCCAAATCAGTAAATCGAAATCAATGCATAGCTGATTGATTCCTTTGATTTAGTTGGATTTGAAAGTGTTTATATCACCTAGAGCAAATTTCTGAAAATATAAAAACACACAATAAAATATGAATTGTAGATATTTGAAAAAATTAGAACGGAGAAAATATGACACTAAACAAATTCACTTAACTTGCGTTGTTTTAAAGAAATTGCATAACTCTGTCTCGAGTTAGTGATTTGTTGCAATAATTCGTTGAAACCAAATGCAATATTCTTTTTTGAAATCACAGCTTTGAGATTGTTCACTACATTATCAGTGTATGTTGTATTTGCACTCAAACTGTTTTCATGCAAAAAAGGTTCTTGAAAGCCATATATTCTCTCAT
Source organism: Nitrososphaerales archaeon TH1920 (assembly GCA_014523495.1). GTDB lineage: Archaea > Thermoproteota > Nitrososphaeria > Nitrososphaerales > Nitrososphaeraceae > TA-21. The sequence continues at coordinate 1,645 of JAATVM010000233.1, read as the reverse complement.
ATTCCTTAGTTGCCCAGGAAATTCCAAATAACTCAAGAATCTCTACTATCCTAATCCAAATATCATGTCTTAGTCGCAGGACTGATCCACATATACGTTTTAAACCTAATTGTTGGCACCTATCCACAATTGATTCTATATGTTCCTCATTATCAGTAATAAAAGGGATAATGGGATCTATGTTAACGCAACATTTTATCCCACAATCCACAAATTTCTTTATGGTGTCAAATATTCTTGTGGTTGGTGGCGTTCCTGGTTCTAATACTCGTCTTATTTTTTCATCGGTAGTTGTTATGGACCATACTATAAAACAATTGTCACTATAGTTGCGAAACAGATCTAGGTCTCTAGCAATTAATGTTGATTTGGTGAATACATAGAATGGAATTTGATATTGTTGTAATATTTGAATACACCTTTTTGTAATACCAAACTTTGCTTCTGCATACTGATATGCATCTGTTGCAGATGATATCATAACAGGTAATATCAAGTTTTTGTTCCATCTGTTTAATTCTGATTCTAATATTTCAGGTGCGTTAATTTTGCCATAGATCTTGTCATAAAAATCTGGAGACCATTTGTAAGTTGCATAACAATATCCACACCTGTGGTGACATCCTTGATAAGGGTTGATAGTTAATCCTAAATGTGTTCCAACCTTAAAATAACGAAGAATAGATTTTGAATATTTTTTTTCAATAACAGGTGCCTTGTCGGAGTACCACAACAAGAATATGAAAAAAGAAATCTAATAAAGATTGAATTACCCTTGGATGAGGGAGGGAGGATATCTTATATCTATCTTTATGAATCATCCAGCCTTCTAATTAGTCCGTTATCGCTCCTATTGACGATAGATTGAATAAAATTAAAAACTGGCTTCACCTCCGTAATCGGTCCGCTTATTTCAAATTTTGTTCCACCCTGTATCCTAATTTTGGACATCTTGAATAATATTCCTTTTTCGTTGTATTCTATGCCATAGATGCTTTCGAGTCTTTCGCTTATCACATCTGGCGATTTAAAAAAACGTCCTCTTTCAGAATATAGCAGTATTCTGAGATTTGTAATTATTATATTATATTTTTTGTGTGTACATTTTAGTTTTGTCTTTGTTCTGAACATTATGTTCTCTTGAGGGAGTAATATTTCCTTAAGTGCCAAGGACTCATATGTATAGCAGTTAGTTATATTCATAAAAGTTGAATCATTTTATTTATTCTACTAACAAATGTGAATGATCTTAAATTCTATTAAAATGTTTTAGAACAAGTATTCATTTGGATGCTTTTCTTGAGTACGGATATTACTAATTCAATATAATTATTATATCGAGATTGCATATTTTCAAATATTGTAATGTCTTCGTCTGGAATGTCAATAGCTGAACATATTGATGAATTAAGAATAAGGACAATTCACATAGTAATTTGCATTGCAATAATAACCATTTTTTCGATGAGTTTTGGCATAAAAACAGTAGTACTACCCGTTGTGCTTCCATCCATAGAAAATGCAAGTCAACAAAATAATAATATTAATAATAATCTTACAAACATAACATTATACTATCCATTTCCAGCCCCATTTGATAATATAGCTCTCCAATTGACATCTTTTATGCAAGCTACATTACTTC
>JAATVM010000232.1 GCA_014523495.1 Nitrososphaerales archaeon TH1920 | reverse complement strand
GCCCTGGCAGTAGTGAACGCCATACACGAAATTACTAAAATTGATTGTAAATTAAAGTGGCCCAACGACGTACTAATAAATGAAAAAAAAGTATGTGGAATTTTAGTGGATGTTAACCTCGAAAATGAAAATAAAAAAATAGTGATGGGTATAGGCCTAAATGCAAATATTGATAGTTCTTCAATTAATAATTTTCTAAATAATGGTAATCTCAAAGCGACTACACTCAAAGAAGAGTGTGGTAATGATATTGATTTATTATTTTTAATAAAATCAATCCTTGAAAAATTGGAACATTATTATGTTGCTCTTCTTAGTAGAGGAAAAACTGTAGAAATTATAGACAGTTGGAAAGAAAAATCAGAAATGTTTGGAAAAAAAGCCATTGTTTACGACGGAAATGAGAAGTTTATGGGACACGTAATTGATATAGCCCAAAATGGAGCCCTAGTAATGAAATTAACTGATGGCTCAGTAAAGAATATAATCTATTATAGTGATGTCTCCATTCAAACTTAGCTCGTGTCGCTAGTGAAATATCCTAAGTTTTATGATCTTTTCCATCGAATTCATCGGAATTTCGCCTTTGAAGAAATTTGAATTCCATTAATAGTAATTTAAGATTCAAAAACCAATTTTTTTAATCTTTACGTGATCATAATATACGTTTTAAGACGAATGATCGCCTCTGTTGTTTTGTTATGAATTATTCCTGATTCTTTTCTTCTAATGTCATTTCTTTCCCCTCATCCTCCCCTTTTATGTATTTTTTACAATGGCAGGCATCATACTCATTAATGTGATAAACACACCTTCCCTGACGGTGGATATCCATCCAGTGCCAACTTATGTCGTGCCCGCATATGCAATTTCTCATCATATATGAACTCAAAATGCATGTCTTATCTATCTTAGTCAACTTTGTTAGTCTAGTTGATCTATTATTGTTATCATGCACAAAAAGATTTGAATAGCATAGTGCACATTAAAAGTATATTTGATTCGTTAAATTTTGACCTTGTAAGAATAAAACTTCTTATTTTAGTTGCTGTGTAATTCACATATTTAACCTAATAAACCTAGTCTTTTATTTCCTCAACTCAAGATAATAAACAATTCGCTCCCATGAAACATTTAATGAATCTATTTCAAAATCTTCTTTAGAAACCTGTCTTGGCTAGGAGAAAAGGCTAGGGTATTTCCAAACAGTAATTGACGTCCATTAGTCTATATTAGACGTGTGCGAAAGATTTTGATTTTGTATTAAGTATGATGCGAATGTATCACTTATTATTTACTTTGTCTTTTATTTTCTTCCAGTCACCTTTATCATGTTGTGGTCCGATCGATGCGCCACTACCAGTATAATCTCCCATAACCTCCAAAACATAGTCTATGTCATTCAGCTTTTTTAGAATATCTAGGTTCAAAGGGTGATGTGAGACGTAGTGAGTACCATTATCATAGATAGAAGGAACTGTTCCAGTCGTCTCCAATATATGATCTTTTGATTTCTCTGGATCTGTTCCATCTTTCGTGAACACTTCAACAGTATACAATGGTGCTGGATTTTTTGGGTCTTGCTGCAAACGTGCAACGAGATCGAAAACTAAAGCAGGATCTACTTTATAGAAAATTCTGCGATATGTTTCTGCTAATTTTGCAGTCTGTAGCTTGAGTTCCTCTAGTTCATCAATACCGTCTTTGTGCTCACTCAATGTGATACTTTCCCTCCTTGCTTCCTAAAGGTGACATACAACAGACACCGCTAGGATGCTTATAAAAATTTTATTCTGATTCGCTGGAACTGCGTTGAATTTCTCGCTAGCATGTTTGTATTAATATTGTTATTGTTCTAGGCATGGAACTGGTCGTTTGTGAATCAAATTTGACGCTGTCCTTCAGATCTCATCTTTCAATGTTTTAAGCACCCTAGTGCCTGGATTAGTTGGATCCAATTGCTCATTTAAGTAATCGATAAAGTTAGTTGCAGTTACGATTCCTACAGTTTTGTCATCTTCCTTAACAATAAGATGTCTTACCTTATCCTGTAACATCCGATTTGCTGCCATTTCCGCGGATAATGAAGGATCAATTGTTGATAACGGGGATGTCATAAGATGGCGCACTTTGAATTCTTTGCTTAGGACATCATGAATGCATACGCCCCTTGCGATATCACGCTCAGTAATGATTCCTATTGCTTGTCCATCTTCATCGACTACTATAAGCGAGCTTACATTCTTGTCTAACATTTTCTTTGCAGCTTCTTTGGCACTTTCAGACGTTCGAATACTCTCCAATCTGGTTGACATTATATCGCTTACACGCTTTGTCACAGTAGTTTGTGGCATCAAAGTTTAATATATTTCAATTTGTAGGAATGTAGGCTTATAGATACCCAAATTTGATTTACCGTAACAATACATGTTCTTCCTTTAATTTGTGACCAGTTACAATTTTGGTTGGATTACCTATGCCTAAAGCACTTAACCCAAGTGATTTCACTATTTCAAGCCCGGAGAAAGTATCTTGTTCTGATGGAGGGTATACTTAAAGGTTAGAAGATGTATATATTTCCATGATGACGCTAACTGTCAGTGACGTTATGCGGAAAAAAATAGAATCTATTCAAGAATCAACCTCCCTTCAAGAAACGGCAAAAAAATGAAAGACAAGAATGTGAGTTCATTACTTGTTATTGATGCAAGTAACAGACCAATCGGTATAGTTACTGAGCGTGACATAGTTCGAAAGCATTGTATTAATGATGCTCGGACTAGCGAAGTTATAAATAGAGAAGTAATGTCTTCTCCAGTTATTACTATAGATTATAGATTGTCGGCATCAATAGCAGCTGATCTAATGTTAAAAAATAATGTAAGGCATCTCCTTGTAATCGACGAGAAATCAAATGATGTAAACAAACCCATTGGTATGGTCACTCCACTTGACTTTACAAAGGTTGGAGAATATTCAAGGGATTATGAGGACAAAAACAGTATTGAAATGATATTAGAATATTATATTTGATTAATTCAATAGTCAACGACTAAAAGGTGCGCCAATGGGTCTGTAAGTCCAATGGTCATCGAGTCAAATACATCATTAGTTGTAAATTAAGATACCCGGGGAGCTTCCAACTTATATCTATAAACTTACTTACAATTCATAAATATTATTTTAGGGCGTAATAACGAGTCTGCGAAGAGGTATATCCTCATCCACTTCAGTCAAGTTTCTATTACAGGTAACCTATATCTAATTTTTAGTATAAATCAAATAACTTAATTAACTCTTACACCTGGAAATTAAAATAATAATAATCAGTTGATGCTCATGTCCAGTGAAGAATAAACACCAACTGATTTGCCTTGTCTCATCTTATTATCCTTGCATTATAAGATGATAAATTATATATTCAAAAAAATCTATTTATATTTTCTAATAAAAGTATCTAAATCAAATATCAGTCTTCTTTATAGCAATGGCTTTCAGCTATTTCATCATGTTTCTGAGCATCTTTACAATTTCCTTCTTTTTCGAAACAATGATGACCATCACCAACTTGATCATAGCAAAAATCTTTATCAGCACTTACTGATGACGGATAACTTAAACTAAATATTGATACCGATAAAAATACTAGTGTGATTATTGGGAAAATATTGCTTTTTATCATTAATTATTCCATATGTTTTTTCAATTTAAATACCTTGTTAGGAATCAATTTATTTAATGACTTTTTAATTAAAACTGTTAATCACGTCCAACTTTTTTCTATATGCAGATAATAAGTTCAGAATAAATCTAAAACCAGCTGCCTTTAATTAGAATCCCAAAGTTTGCATAAGATTTGACCGATGATTTACACTTAATGGACTAGTAGAAAATAAATTGGAATGTTTATAGCGCGTATAAATGGGGACTAATAGTAGCATGAGAAGGTAAAGATTACGAATTTGGCGCCTGGGCAGAACTCAGAATGGTTTACAACGGGCACGATGGAAAAGTTGATTTCAAATGGTTTTCATGCAAGTAGATAAATCCGTGAGTCCGCTCTAATCATGTATACGATATATTCTTCCATCGACCTTATCATATACAAGAACGTAGAGGTAGCCATCGGGCCCAACCTCCAGATCTGTAATACCTCCAAATCCGTGTGCAAATATAGCGCTTGATAGTTCTTCCGTATTGTTGGCCACTTTGTCAGTCAGAGATTCATTCAAAGCTAATGACTTTCTATCCTCACTTAAGTTGAATCTGTATATGTTACCATATTTTATATCTCCTACTAAAATTTCATTTTCAAATTCTAGTCCAAGCTTATCTGTATTAAGAAATTTTAGAGCCGTTGGAGCGATCGAATGGTCCCAAGTAAATTCTGGAGGACTATACTTTCCCGTATGATTAAAATCAGCTAATCCTTTAGGATCGGTAGGAGATATCCCTGCCTTATCTAATGCAGCGTTCACATTCCAAATACCATGTATCTTTTTCCAACCACTATTAAAGCCCGGTTCAACAAAATTTATCTCGTCACCATAGGCAGGGCCATTTTCTGTATCCCATAAATATCCCGTAAGTGGGTCAAAATCAAGTCCAAAGCTATTCTTTATCCCATACGCATAATATAGATTGAGAGGATGCTTACTGCCAAGTATACCGTTCTTTACAGGTTGACCATCTTGAGTAATCCGAAGAATACCTGCTCTTCCATCTGCCTCTTTCCCAGCTTGGAAATTCTGGGCCTGTGTCTCATATAGTTGGCTTTCATTTTGATCTGTTCCTATCAAATCACCTATTGTGATATAGATATTGTTATCTGGACCAACTTTCAATACCCCACCATTATGTCCTGGTCCTGGTTCCCACGGAAGATCTAAAAGTAGTTTCGGTGTTATCAGTTTACTCCCATTTTCATCTAGATCATACTTGTAGACCCTGTTACCAAGTATTTCACCCTTCATTGGACCTTTCTCGGTGTAGTAGAGAAACACATAAGTTTTGTTATTAACTGGATCCTTTGAGGTTGTCATTCCCAGTAAGCCCCTTTCATCTTTACTAGCAACAGGAACCGTAATGAGTGGTTCTGTATTCTTGACACCGTTTACGATCCTTTCTACCGTCCCTTCCTTTTTTTGTGTCACCAAGATATCATCTGGACCAAGGAATATCATTGAAGTTGGTGCTTTAAGTCCTTTAAAATAGAGATTAACAGTAAGATTGGGATCATTTACAACTGGTTTGGATGCAGTTACATTTGGTCTGGCAGCATAGGCAGATGAATCATAACTAAACAGAGCCAGCAGAAGAGCTAGACTGGATAACACTACAAAAAATGATAATGCTATGAAGATTTCTCTACGTAAACTTATTATCATGACCCTCATAAATTTTCTGTTCTAGGTATATAGGGATTTCCAAATTCAAATTCAATAATATAGAAAATTTTCCTGCATGCACTTTCCTGAATATTTAAATGAATATATTAACCGATTTTAAGGCAGTTTTTTTGTTTAAGTGCCAGTGAAACGTCTGGACTAGCTCAGTTATGCTACCCAAAACAAAAGAAAGTCCAGAATCAAAAAAGATGTCGTTGTAGAAGACATCCAAAAAATAGAGTAAACAAAATAAATTATTTTACGTTCTTATTCTCAGTCACAGAATGATAATGCTAATCTAAACTCTTCTGGACTCGGATACATTCCATGTTGTTCGTAGCCTACTATTTTATCTCTACACATAGAATATTGTTTCATCATTTCTTCTGTATATGATATTCCTGCATACATCAACAAAATAGTTGCCATAATTATTGCTGCTGATATTAGCAATATGGACGAGGTCTTTGGTTCACCATGTTTTGACTTTGTAATTTCTTTTGTTCTTAAGAGAGGAGTACCTAGTATGATACTCAATTCAAAATCTCCTTTCTAATTATTTTCGAATTCATAAGGAATATACGGTGAAACAACCACTTTAAGCCTAGTAAAGTCCCTTTCTTACTATTATCAAATCTTTTGTATTTTTAATATTTGAATTTAATTCCTCAGTTTCACAGTTTCAACGTTGACTCAACTTATTTTTAGTAGAATTAATTTTTGAATTGGAGGCCAAAATATAATACTCCATCAAAATGGGCCCAAGGGGATTTGAACCTTGCACGTAAGACGGTTTAAGGAACTCGTAT
>JAATVM010000027.1 GCA_014523495.1 Nitrososphaerales archaeon TH1920 | reverse complement strand
TTGTTTTGAAAGGTATAGAGATCCTACTTATATTTGCTAAATCATGAAATACTTCGTATTGGAGATTCAAAGTTAAAGTCTTTTTAATTAATTTTGTTATTAGCTAACACCTTAAATATCGTTCCTTTATGTTTATAGTTAGTTAGAACATATAGGTTATCATCTGGCCCAATTTGAAGATCTGTGATTACCCCAAAATTTCTACCGAAAGTTATGTTACCTGTTTCATAATTGGTATCGGCTGTTTTATCTAATAATTGACCAGAAAGTACTAAATGTGTCCTAGTCTTGTCCAGCGGAAAATTGAAGATAGTGCCGTTTTTTACACTGCCCACAAGTAGAGTATCTTTATATTTTGATCCAAGATTGTCTGTATGAAGAAAAAGAATTGAAGTAGGAGCAACAGTATCTCGCCATACAAATTCTGGGTCCCTGTAAGTACCCTTGCCTCCAAAGTCTTCCAGGTTTTCTTCATTAAATCCTGGTGTTGTTTTAGAAAAACCGATTACTTCTTTCCATCCACTATTAAATCCTGGTAAAGCAAGATTGATTTCATCATCAGTACTACGACCGTTTTCTGATTCCCAGAGGTTTCCCGTTACAGAATCAAATCCTATGCCAAAACTATTTCGTATACCATATGCATAATACTTATTCAATGGGTCCTCGTCTCCAAGTATCCCTTTATTATCTACAACACCGCCATCAAAGGTTATTCTAAGTACGCCACCTCTGCCATCCGGAGGAGGACCATTTTTATCATTCTGAGCTTTAGTAATAAAGGATTGATTTTGCACATAGTTTAAGTTACCAATTACAAGGTACACGCTTTTATTATCGGGACCTATCTTCAAGACTCCTCCATTATGGGAGGGTCCCGGTATTGTAGGAAGATCTAAGAGTAATTTTGGATTTATTAATTTACCATTATCATATTCATATCTGTAGAGGCGATTTCCTAAAACTTTACCTCCGTCAAAGCCCTCAGTTTCAGTATAAAACAAGAATACATATTTCGGCTTATCTGAAATCGCAATGCCCAACATTCCTCTTTCACTTATATTTGCTACATTGACATCCAATAGGGTTCCACTGACCGTACCATTTTTAATTTCCTTTACTTTTCCAGTATTTTTTTCTATAACTAGGATGTCATCGGGACCTAGAAAATTCATGCCAGTTGGAAATTTAAACCCAGAAGCATATACTTGAACTTGTAAATTGGTATCATTTACTTGAGGCATTACTGAATATTTACCTTTTTGAGCAAATACATTGATATTTTGACCACTTAGAAATAAAATTATAAAGCTAACCAGAATTGTGATAGCAATTAAACAATTGTACTGTCGGTGCGAAATTAGCAAGTCGAGATTACAGCAATTAACTTGTTTAAATTATTTATTAACGTTTAGTATAGAGATAAACTACACTCTAGAAAAATAGAAGGTCACGTTCAGTTCATGCCATAAGATAATTATACGCTAGGTAAATATATTGCGTAATTGTTAGATTCATCTAGATAATCATAAACGTTCTGACTCTAAAATGTAATTATTTTGCTCTTTTCATTCTTTTAGCTATAGTTCAAATGAAAGTTATATAACTAGAGTGAACCAAATGCTAATCCGTCTATTGATAGATAATGTATTTTGATAATCACATCAACAAAATTTGATAAAGTCCAAAATTTTTAAAACTAATAGTATATTAAATTTAGTTTTAGATTCGTTACTCTCATTGTCAAGTTTCGCATGTCTCGATATTCTCTATACATCCACAAGTAGAAATTTTATTATTGAATCAATAAGTGATATATTAAGTAACTTTTTTATTTAATCGGCTTATTAAATAATTTTAGAAAATTCATATTAATTAACAATCTTATCATAGTCGTATGAATATTAAAACCAATTTTAAATTTGTTTTACTATTTGGGATATTCTTAATATCAAGTACACTATGGAACCATGTACAGGCACAAATTGCTCCGAATGCAGGAGTATCTATAAAAATAAACACTCCTGCTGACTTAGCTAGGGTGGTGCCGTCTGGTGATTTGACTATTTACGGTACATCTTCAGACGATGATACCAAGAACTGTCAGGTTTATGCTGACTGGAACGACTTGAAACCAATGCAAAATGTTACCCCTAATGGTCCTAAAGGAAATGCAGATTATTCAAAATGGAGTTTTACATATACAGGCAGTTATCATAATATAGTTGAAGGTCAAAATGAACTTACATCAAAAATAATATGTTATGACCAAGGTCAAAATGCATCATCAAAATTCTATTCTGTTAATGTGACTGGAACATCGGACGGAAATGAAAATACAAGCAACACTGTTCAAACATTCAATGAAAATACCAATAATGATGTTACCAAAGTATTACCAGTAAAGAATAACAATAGCAACAGCGCAGACAACACTGTTCAAACATCCAATGAAAATACCGATAATGATGCTAGCAAGGCATTACCAGTAAAGAACAACAATAGCAAAGGCACATATAAGATTCTTCCCCTATATTCAGAATCTAATGAAGAATCAACTCATACTGTTGCTTCTCAAGATAAAGATAAAACGGAAGAAGTCACTAGTACTGATACCAGCGAATCTCAGGTCAGTGATAACACAGGGGAATTAAATGATACCGATGCCAATACTTATCCTACATATGAAACAGAACAACAGGAACAAACAGGACAAACAACTACTACCGAAATGAGCAAATCCCAAGTTACTGATAGTGCGGATGAAGCACTCAGTACCGATACCAACGCCTATTTTATATTTGAGCCAGAACAGGAGGAAGACGAAGAATTAAGTGGCAATAATGAAAATACAATCAGCAAGAGTCCAAAATCTGACAATCCACTTCCAGATTACTATCATGACGATGGTAATTCAGTATTCGGACTTAATTTTAAAAATGTTGATGATGATACTGAAAATAAGCTAGAAAATAGAATGGAAAAAATAAAGGAACGAGTTGCTGATCATACGCATCTATTTGACCAGATTGGATAGCATTTTCTATAATTACTTGTTCACCATCACATGTTGCAAGTTATTCAAGTTAAATGCACAGGTATTCATGATAAACGCTCCTCCTTGTGATGGATCGGATTTTTATGTCTGATTTTCAGTTTGTAACAATTGAAAACTTCCGTATCAGATACATAGATAAAAACCAAAAGGGCTTTCCACTTCTTCTAATTCATGGTTTAGGAGGCTCGATAGAAAGTTGGAACAATAATATTGATTCTTTAGCTGCTAAATTCAGAATAATTGCATTAGATCTTCCGGGTTTTGGATTGAGCGATAAACCTAAGATTAGTTATACCATTAATTTTTACGTAAATTTTCTAGAAAAATTCATTAAAAAATTAAAAATAAACCACGTTTACCTAATCGGCGCTTCATTGGGTGGTCATATTGCTGTAGAGTTTACCCTTAACAATAAAAGAATTGTTGATAAACTTGTTCTCATAAGTCCTGCCGGTTCTCTACCAAAATCATTTAAAGGCACTCCTGAGCTAAAAAGATATATCAAGATAATTCAAGCCAAATCTTCAAACGATGTAAACAAAATATTAACTTCAATTGATAACTCCACGATTGATGATTCTTATGCCAAAATTATCTACAAAAGACTATCATTAGCAGGTGCAAAGGATGCGTTTATTTCTGCATTTAAAGGTAGTGCCAAAGCCCCACGATACAATAATAAACTTGAAAGAATTGATACAAATATGTTACTTATTTGGGGGAAAGAAGATAAAATGATCCCAATAAGATTTATCCGTCCTTTCCTGGAACATGGTAACTCTAGAATTATTATAATTGAAAACTGTGGACACAGACCTCATGTAGAGAATCCAAAATTGTTTAATAAACTAGTAAAGGACTTTTTCAGGGAGTAAAACTCAATATATTTTATGTAATAATCTTTTATAAGATCACTTGCTTCTTAAACTATTTGATTTTATTAGTAAAAAGAAAAGTACACAATTAGATAAAAATTATAGTGCTATTTCTAAGTGAGGATATGCCGACAATACTTATAATAATTAAATCAGATAACATTTTGTGAATTATTATTTAATAATAATATTCCTAGTATCTACGTTTATTCTATTACCTATTCTAAATTTTAACCTATACGGATATGAAGTATCAAACGTAAATTACTTGAATGAAATTAAACACGTTGGATTCATTCCAATTAAAAGTAAGATTTTGCCACAATATGAAGAAGTTTCTGATACGCAATCAAAAAATCAAACCAAGCCACAGTCAGATATGCCGGCAAATGATATTCATAAATCAAATAATTCAGACGAATCTGATGAATCTGCCCAGCAACCAATAACTCAAGTTAAATCACAAAAAGACTCGG
>JAATVM010000231.1 GCA_014523495.1 Nitrososphaerales archaeon TH1920 | reverse complement strand
TTTCAGTATGCAGAATAAAATTTATTATCTTCCTGACCTGCCAAAATTGTCTCCTTAAGGTTATAGCCTGTCGAGATAATATATCTATATTGTCGAATATCTCTGGCAAGGGTCGTATAAATGATCTTCTCTGATACTCATTTACCGACAGTTCTAAGGCAGTAAGTAGCTGTTCATATTTCGTAACAATTTCTGCTAAGATATTATAATATAATGCATCTATGTTAGTTTGCTTAATTGCTTCATTTTTTATTTTGAATAATCTTTCTACGAGTTCTTCAAGATTAACCTCAGATGAATGAATTGTTATTAACCAATTTCTTCCGAGAAAGAAATATATCGCCTCTACTTGTAGGGTTTCTGGATTTTTATTTTTCATATCGACTATTACCGTAAACGTATGGTTACCTAACTGGCGAATTTCTGGCTTCTTGGATTTATTGGAACATGTTTGAATAGCTTCGTGATTTAAGTCGAATTTACGAGCTAAATTGTCAAGTTCCTTATCGTCTGGATCAATGACATCTATCCAAGCATTATTTCCTTCATCTACATCATCTATAGAACCTACCGTTTTTACTTGGTTTTTATTGTATAGGAGAATCGTACTCAAGCCAGCTCTTCAAAATGTATTATACACAATAATATATAAAATAATATAATCATTCCATTTTTACTAGTTAGGAAAATGGGAAGATTTAGAATATTTAAGACTGAATATCGTTTCAGATGGATAGTAAACACGTATTCATATATACTGTGTGGCTTTGTAAGAAATAAGAAATGGGAAGTACTGTAAAGGCTCGTTCACTGTCCAAATGGGCTTACTAGTTCCGCACCGGCTAAGGTCGCAGCGGCATTAGGATGCGGATGTTCAAAAGGCTCCTGAGTCACAATAAACTGTGTATAAGTGTATGGATTTACCATAGTAGTCGTATAATCACGCGTTCCGTTCTTTGGGAATTCTCCTAAACTCAATTTATAGTCGGAACCACCGACATCTTCCACGGTAACGAATATTGTTACTATTATAAAGCAATGAGTCTAACCAAATATGGAATTAAATACGGTCTTATTTTTTGCATGTTTCAGAATTTGTAATATTTTAATAAATAATCTAGAAGCATATATTCGGATTAGGCAATAAAACTTCTCTATCATTGGCATAGCAAGGAAAAATAAGATTTGAGAATTGCATTTAGAAATTCTGTTGCTAGGTTATTTTTTCTTTCTATGTTTTGTTTTACCTGACATGCTCGCGTTGCAAATTGCATAAGGGTTGACTTTCTTGCCAGATTTCGACTTCACTTTCGTCACACATCGATCAAACTTTTTTGTATTTAGTCCTTTCTTAATACCCCTTGGCATTGATATTCATACATCAACATATTTAATTAAGATTTTAAGGCCAATTCGAAATATCTCCGTTTAATGAACTCTAAGTCCACCAAAATTTTTTTATAAAAACATAAATACATTTGAGGAGATTATATGATTATGTCAGGACAAATCGATATGTATACTCAATTGGGACAGGTAGAACCTGAACCTGAAGAGCCAGGCGATGTCGAACCAGAACCGGCACCAGAACCGGGGCAAACAAAAGACAACGAAGAAAACCAAAGCAGTCTATAGCTGAAAAACCTCAATTTTATGCCTTGCGCGCTTGCTACCTAATTCGATATAAGTTTTTGGTAAATATATCATCAAAGACTTTTCTAACTTCACACTTTTAATTAATCAATCTTCATTTTTTGACAAATCCTTGTGGAATCATTACTGTTGTAGAGATTGATATCAACTCAAATATTATACGTGTCGCTAGGAATTATGCCCAAAAAGTTGTGAGTAGCAATCAGTGGCTAATTGAATACTCAAGTTTTAACCCTAGATAACCCACAACTCTGACAAGATACACTACTTTATTCTTTTATGAGGAATTACCGTTGGACTACACATGATAAAATCAATTCCGCACCACGGTAGAGAAAAGAGGTTTAAACGATTAGTAATGTTTAAGCTGTTGTCAGCCCATAGATGGGCGGTGAAATTTTTACTTCTATCCAGCTCAATAAGTTGTCAATACCATCATTTGTGATTAGCGAGGGTAGCTTTACCTTTGATTCAACAGGGAGCAGTTGATTGATATATTCTAAAAGCCTAGATTTTCTCCCCACATCCCGTAGTTCTCTACATTTACTTATGAGATTGAGTATTTCTGAATTATTTGTTAGCATATTGACTATATATGAGCATTAAACTTTATCAATGTTAACAACTTTGATTCCGAATATTTTTAAATAAGAAAATACCAAACCATGGAACTGCTCTTATGGCTCGTTTGACAGATATTAGTTATGGAACCTAGCAGCTCTTTGTTTGTAATTATGACAATAAAATTCCTAAATAATCTGTATTTTTTGGAACTAATATGTTAGAATAATATTATATGATTAGAAATTTAACTAAAGTTCCTTTAACAGGATGTGTTAAAATTTAGAGCACTTTTATTTATGAGTTGGATTTATTTTGAATTTGAAATGATTATGTCTCAAAAGAAATATTTTAGGCCTATTTTAAAAAGAATTTGATTTAGAATGAAAGCAGCGGTAGTTCCAGAAGTTCATGCCAAATGGCAATTAAGAGACGTACCGACTCCTAAACCTGCACCGGATCAGGTCCTTATCAAGATGCATGCAAGTGGCATTTGTTATACTGATGTACATATGACAAATGGCATTCTTCCAGCTCGTTTTCCTAATACAATTGGTCACGAACCAGTTGGAGAAATAGTGGAGTTAGGTCAAAATGTGACAACCAGAAAAATAGGAGATAGAGTTGGAGTTCCTTGGGTACAACATACATGTGGTAGATGCGAATGGTGCCAAAGAGGAAAATCATT
>JAATVM010000230.1 GCA_014523495.1 Nitrososphaerales archaeon TH1920 | reverse complement strand
ATATATCTTGGATTTTACTTACTGGTCGAGCTGCATATAAGATAAAAAAGGCAGTCAAATTTGGGAATGTCCTGAATTTTTCTACCCTTGAATTAAGAAAAAAGTTTTGTCTAAAAGAAGTTAAGTTAAACAGACTACTTTGTGGCAAAATGTATCAAGGCGTAGTGAAAATTGTAAGAACTGAAAATGACTATAAGTTGGTAAAGCTAGATCATGTGGGTACGCCTCTGGAATTCGCGGTCAAAATGATAGAGATTCCTCAGAAATTTCGTATGGACAATCTCATAGATTTTAACAAAGTTAACAATCGCATGTTAGACTCATTAATAGAGAAGCTTGTCGAGTTTCACATTCTAGCTTGCACGAACAACACAATTTCGAATTTTGGTAGAGCACAACCTATGAAGGCAAAAATCAGAGAAAATTTTGGAACGCTTTGTAAACTTACAAAAGTAGATACTATATTTGAAGATAGTCTAAATTCATTTATCAAAAACAATCATGACTTATTTGATCAGCGTATAAGGCTATCTAGAATTCGTGACATACATGGTGATCTCTATTTGAAAAACATTTTCTATGTCGGGGAAAAATTTTACATGTATGATAGAATTGAATTTAATGATTCATTGAGGTATGCCGATATAGCAGAGGATGTGGCGCATCTAGCAATGGATATTGATTATCATGGAAGAGAGGATCTCCAAACTTATTTTATTTCACATTATATTAGTAAAAGTAACGATACTACTTTAATAAACATGATTCATTTTATGATGTGTTACAAGGCATGTGTTAGAGCTAAGGTATCATTATATAGAGCGGCTCAATTGGTCAATAGAAATCAGAAATCAAAATATATAAAGGAGGCAAAAGAACATTTCAGGCTCGCACGAAAATATATGAAAAAGTTCTAATCTGACATCTCATGTATACAAGATAGATGTTTAAGTATGAAGAAGTGTTATTCCCTTATATAGTAACTTATGTTTACGTTGCTAAATTAATATCAGGGTCCTTTTATTTTACAACTAACACTGGACAGGGAGCATTCACGACAACGCCAGATGCCGTGCTACCAAGCATAAAACGGAATTCTGATACACTTCTTATGCCGATGACGACAAGATCTATATTTTTTTTGTCCGCATATTCAGCTATTTCATTTACAACCGAAGATTGAGCCCTTATTGTCTCTATTTCAAGGTCAACTCCTGCCGAAACGGACTGTTGCGCAATCTCATCAAGATATGCATAATCATGTTCAGTTCCCTTCGCAAGATTTTCTTCAGGATGATATTTACCAGCAGGGATAACGTGTATTGCGATAACGTTCGCACGAAGTTCTAGAGCCAATTTAATTGCATAGTTTCCTGCTCTCTTTGAATTTTCTGAACCATCAACAGCAACCAATATTTTATTTATTTTGAGGTCCTGGAACAATTATCTGTCTTGAATTGATATGAAAAAGGACCTTTATTTCTTTTTGCAGCACAGATTATATTCATAGAGGAATGCGAGAAGAATTTAACATAAGAGTATCGGAATTCGCATAAGAAAATCTGTGGTCTTATTACAAGGGAGCGATTAAGGGCATGTTTACTTAATTATCTGAGACTTCTTATGTAAAGAATTTGATCACAAGACCAAGAAGGATCCTATTAACAATACCTATATAATAATGACGCTAAGGCACATTAATTGACTATTCGAAGGATACTTGTAGCAGTTGATGGTTCCAAGCCTTCCGTTGATGCTAGCGTTCAGGCTATTGACATATCTAAAAGACTTAACGCAGAATTGACTGCAATATATGTGGTCTCGCCGGACACCAGATATAATTATCTTGAAGATACTATAACGCCGAGATTACCCCGGGCTCTCAAAGATGTCATGATGATAGCAATGCAAAGAGGAGAGAAGCATCTGGATGAGGTAAAACAGAAGGCAAGAGAAAAGGATGTCAGGGTTAAAACCGATGTTATTATCGGCATCTCATCCGTCGTAAAGGAGATTGTGGAATATGCTGATAAGAATAAAATTGACATGATTGTTATTGGGAGTAGAGGTCTTTCTGGAATTAAAAAAATGCTCTTGGGCAGCGTAGCCGACGGTGTATTAACATATGCTCATTGTCCTGTACTAGTTGCCAAATGACCTTTTTTTGTCAGAATAATTCTTAGATTATAACGATATGAAGTATTACGAATAACAACAGTGTTCACCATACAACCTTTCTTAAGAATTATTGATTGGGTGATACCCTGCATATAATTTCGATATCGCTCTTCCGAAGCAAACAAGCATAATTAGCAATAACATCTGAACCTATGGTTTAAACGACAGAAACATTACAATTACAGAACTTGTCATAATCGCAAAAGTAAACCACCCAATTATGTTTGAAAAGCGGCTATTGGTTTTATCTTGAATTATTTTTCTTTTTCAGAGGCAATTGAAGAGCGATTTACTATATCACTACATGTATTTAGTGTTTTAATTAAAGCAGTTTATTCTGTCTCAATTATGGTTTAGACTCAATCAACGATTATTTTGATTTAGATAATAATTCTGCGAATATCTACACGTGATGGTATAATAAGTGCCATTAGACTATGATATTGATTGTTTTCAAAAATACTGGTACCTGTTGATGGATCAGACAATTCTTACAGAGCGTTGGATGCAGCATTATTTCTTTCAGAAAAGTTAGGTTCAAACATTACTGTAATTCATGTTATGGAAGATGTACCAGTTCTATATATCGAATCACAAAAACTATTAAGCGAACTACTGGAAAACTACAAAAAAGAAAGAAAGGACATACTTTCGAAATGTTCAGAGATTGCTACAAAAAAAGGAGTAACTATCAATACCGTTCTTCTTCAAGGTAATCCCGCTTCCATAATTCTGGATTTTATCAAAAAAGAGAAATGTGATATTGTAATCATGGGAAGTCGAGGAATGGGAAAGTTTAAGGAGATTATACTGGGTAGTGTATCAAGCAGGATTGTGCATCATTCATCATGTCCAGTTATGTTAATAAGATAATGATGTTAGGATCACATTTTTCTAATGACAAATTTTACCAAATCAATTAGTCTGCAGGCAAAACTCCATTCGTTGTCATACCAAGACATTATCTTGATTAGATTGCTTTTCTTACCTAGCACCATAGTGCTTAGGCCATCGACTATAGAGGAATGGGGTTCTCCTATAATATCAGAAGACACTAGAGGCTCTTCAGTATATGCCATAATCCCCTTCAAATCACTATTAGATGAATCCTTAAGAACCTGATTTACTTCTTCTTTTGTAACTTCCTTTCTTAATGTCAAAACTACATCAACTATAGAACCATTACTTACTGGAACTCGTAATGCCATCCCGTCCATTTTACCCTTCAACTCAGGTATTACTGTCCCTATAGCTTTGGCAGCTCCCGTACTTGTTGGAATAATAGACATCATCGCCGCACGTGCTCTTCTCAAATCTTTGTGTGGTAAATCCAGGATTCTTTGGTCGTTAGTATATGCATGACATGTTGTCATATAGCCACTCTCAATCCCAAATTTATTATTTATCGTCTTAAGAACTGGAGCAAGACAATTAGTAGTACAGGAAGCCATCGAAATCACGTTGTGCTTTGTTTTATCGTACAGATCTTCATTGATTCCAATTAAAACTGTTGAATCTGGATTAATTGCGGGAGCTGAAATTATTACCTTTTTAGCGCCTGCAGTCAAATGTTTCTTAGCCTCATTGGCGTCATTAAATTTGCCTGTAGATTCAATAACAATGTCTATCTTCAGCTCTTTCCATGGAAGTTTCAAAGGATCTTTTTCTGCAAATACTTTCAAGCTGTGTCCGTCTATGATTATTTCATCATCCTTAGCTTCAACTGTACCTTCGTACTTGCCGAATGTCGAGTCATATTTGAATAAATGGGCAAGGGTCTTTGCATCTGTTAGATCGTTTATAGCAACTATATTTGCAATGTTACCGAATTCCTTTTGAGCCATAGCGGCTCTTAAGAAACACCTTCCAATTCTACCAAACCCGTTGATTGCTATATTCGCTACCATGTGTACTATTCAAGAACTGGTATAATAAGTAGTAATGCACATATTATAGGAGATCGAGAAAGAAACTTTCCTTCCATACCATTTCCTTTGCTGTCTAATAATCTCTAATCTATAATTTACATTGATAATTATTTTAGAATAACGAATTGGAAAAGTGATTAGAAATATACACAGCTTTGATATAGCTAGTGTTATTTGATTAGGGAATTAACATCGAATTCGGATCAATCCTGACTGAGTTCTTATTTCAGATATCTTTGGTTATTTATAATAAATTAAAATGAATACAAATACTCGAGTCTATATTGCTAGGTCTGGAGCCGTCGGGATGCGTATTGTTAACAATTCGGGCCCTGACCGGAGGGATATGACTGAATATTGTATCGGAACTAAATTCGAAATTCTAATTTGTTCAGATTGTCTCTAATGGTAACTGCATTCTAATACTAATAATTTGCCCTTAAACCTTTCCCATATTTTAATCTGAAATTCAAGATATCCTTATTATTACGAGCAATTTACCCACAAGATATCGATCATGATCATTAGTTACATCATAAACATTAATTATTAATATGAAAGTCTGCTGATTTGTCAAAATTACAGCT
>JAATVM010000229.1 GCA_014523495.1 Nitrososphaerales archaeon TH1920 | reverse complement strand
TGAGTTAGATTGAATGATGAACAAGAAACAATCAAGCACCCACCAGTTGTTTCTGGTTGCGTTATAGGACTTGTATGCAACAAAGTATAAAAATACTAGAGATACAATCTTCTATAAGATTCCATTTTATCACATTTTTATGACAGTCTAGATCTGCATTAGGTGAGTGCGAGAAATCGCGACGTCATATTAGAACTAATTTATTTCTATGACCTGGTATCTGCATGTAACACACAGTTGGGATTATTTGTATCGTATAGATTGAGTAAGATTATTCCTCAATTCTAACTAGAACAACTTACTCTACATTAAACGATTCAGTAATTTGTCAACATATTCTTTAATCAATCCCGTTAATCTTTTTCTTACAAAGTCCTCGGTTATTTCATTTTTGTTATAACTACTTTCTATTGGATGACCATCACCCAGTGTTCCTTCTTCAAAAATGTGCACCCTTCCATCCTTTGGAAAGAAAGTGATCCTGGGGATAGAACCATATTTTGATAATAAGTTTGAATCCCTTAATTCAAATGATACATCCTGAAGTAACGGGTGTGGTTTTTCAATAATACAACTTAGTAGGACACGCTTTCCTTTGGTTTCAAGAAATTTCTTATATTCAAACATTATAGGTTGAATGATATTATCCGATAACTCTCCAAACTCGCTGTCAGGCACTAACTTCTCCTTTCTTTCTTTATCTTCTGCTAATTTATTTTCTTGTAAATTCTTTTCTAACTTATCAAATAATTGACCTAATTCTTTGTCAATTCTTACCAACTACAGGAATAATCAGTTATCTTATATTATAGTATTTCAGATGAAATTATGCTGATTAGTTCATATCTGATCGAGGAATTAGTATCATTTTGCCTTTTCTTAATTTCAAAGGCATATTTTGTAAGAAACGTTATTTTTTTTCGTATTTTATCTGCAATTTCCTCACTTGAGTTCGATAGGTTGCATTTTTGGGAGGGTTGTGGGAGAGATGGAAGTTACCATAAAAGTGTAGATTCCGTTTATCATAACAATATTGATTGTCCTTATTTATCATTCTAGTATCTATATTATGCTAATTTAGGAAACGTACTACTATAATTCTGGCAAGAAAGAAAATTAAAATACAGTGCATTTTTACTATACTTGATTGAAGGATTCAAGACATTTTACTTTAGAAGAGGCAAAAAAAATAGGTGAATTGCTGGGTGTTGATTGGAGCAAATTTGATGTAGATCAGTTTAGAATGGGATTGGATGTGGAATTGGAGCATGGAATATCTGATCTACAGACAAATGTTACTCAAGATGACGAAATCATTACAGGTAAAATTGCACTTGCACATTTAAATGAATTTCCAGATTACTACACAAGGTTGGAAAAGATGGAAAAGGATGCAAAGGAATTTCACAATAAATGATAAATCTGAAACTTTACAAGGTATTTCTCCATTATTAGAATGGATTCCCATGAATTCCCAAGATTAAAAAGTTAAGATAGAATAAGTTAATAATCTGGTTTGATTTGGGCTAGTATTGGCTAACTAATTTAAAGGTAAATTTAACCACATTAATCATGCAATTTTGTCTGGAGATATGGGGAGTTGATTTCGAGAAGATTAGGGAAGTTTGTACTCTTGCTGAAAGACTAGGATATGATGGTTTTTTTTATGGCGAATCTTTGTCAGAGATAGACCTAGATTGCTGGACTGTATTATCTTCTTTGGCATCTACAACAAATAGAATTAAACTTGGACCTGTGATAACATATCTTTTTCCTGAATACAGAAGTTTAGCTCTGTTGGCTAAGCAAGCACTAACATTGCAAGAAATTTCAGATGGGAGACTGGAATTCAGGACTGGTACGGGAGCTAAACTGAACTATTCAGTAGGTTGGTGGTATCCATATGGAATCGATTATCCCAATGAAATAGAAAGAGTGGCAATACTAGAAGAAGGACTTCAAGTTTTGGGTATGCTTTGGAAGAACAGCAAGATTCAAATTCATTTTCAGGGTAAATACTTTAAACTAAATGGAGCAAATATAAAGTTACCATATTTAGGGACTAATAATAAAAGAATCCCAATTACAGTAGCTGCAAAGAGTAATAAAACAATGGGCATTGCCGCTAAATACGCAGATATCTGGGAATCCTCATACCTCTCACCAGAGGAATATATTGCACTAGACGAAAAATTCAAAAAAATTATCATTTCAAAAAATATTGAAGAGCGTAGTATTAAGAGATCAATTGAGTTGGATGTTATTATTGGAGAATCAGATAGTGACCTAATGTATAAGGAGCAAATATTTTCGATGCAACGTGGACCTAATATATTACATCAGATAACCAAGAAAGGCCTTGTGGGAAAGTCCGAAACTATTGCACAACGCATTAAAGAATATGTTGATGTAGGTATTGATCAATTTTTTCTTGCCTTTCAAGAACCTTACGATACTAAATCCTTAAAGTTATTTGATGATGTTGTAAAATCGCTTTAAAAAGGTAAAATATTCTTCTCCAATTTGACACTATTAGTTGACAATAGTAACTTTGTTAGACTTCATGTGCAGTATTATGCCAAATTACTATCGAACACATTATAACACACTTTCGTACTTTGCAACCCTACCTTTCTTATAATATCAAGCATTATGGAATAATATGAAAAGTGGTAGATTCTGTGATTTGTGTCGCAAGGAAATTAACATGAATAACTTGATCCCAATTGAAATTCAAGGAGAAAATTATGTTTTCGATAGTTACGATTGCATTAGGATATTCCAGAAGTTAAATGCAGTTTATGGGAACATCCTTGCTGAACAATGAGAACAATAAAAATGAGTAACAAGGAGAGAGCAAAGATCATCAAAAAAGTAGAGCAAAATGTAGGCATCAAGAGCAGATTTTCAATTGCAATTATTGTAACTCTCATTCCAGTTTTGTTACTATCATTATTATCGTTACCAGGTTCATTTTTACCTTTTGCCTTTTCTCTAGCTGAAATACAGGATTCAAAAGGGATTACTTGGTATGATAAAGCACTTGTAGTAAACCAAAACAATGTTCCGGCTCTCGTCCAGAAAGGTACTGATCTTGTGAATGAAGGAAACGGGGAGCAAGCAATAACATGGCTTGATAAAGCACTGAAAATTGATTCAACCAATATGATGGCGTTGGTAAGCAAGGGTGCTGCACTTCAGGAGCTAGGACAATATCATCATGCTATTGTCATGTATGATAGAGTACTTGCTATAGATCCAACTGACGTTTATGCATTGGGTGGTAAGGCGGCATCTCTTTATGCTTCAGGTCAGCCTCAGCAGGCTGTAACATGGATTGATAAAGCATTAGAAATAGATCCAAATGATGGAACAATACTACAGGTTAAGCAGACACTACAAGAAACAATAAATTAAGTTAAAAAACTAGTTGCCAGGCCGAATCAATTTTTGTCAAATAGATAGATAAGGTTTTACTGCAACTCTTGAAATTGATCTCACCAAAGACAAAATAGGGCTTATTCCAATCAGTAATGTCTGAGAACTTTGACTTATTTTATATAGTCGTTAGATCTAGTCTTTGTCTAAATGGAAGAGCCATTTAGATCAAAAATACCTTTTTCAGAACAAGAATGTTAGCAAACTTTAGTACCTAAAGTATGTGCTCTATCGCCTTTTGAACATCTCCGGCGTCTATCACGTCTCCCTCGATCATTGCTTCCAACAACCTTAAAACAATCAATTCGCCTGTCGCAGCAGCAATCGTTTGGGGAACAATGACACACACATCATCTACAATTACAGTAACTTCATTATCTGTGCCGCCACTCCAATCCTTTGGAATGCTAATGTAAAAGTTGTCCGAGTCGGCGTTACTGTGAGGATCCTGATACAAAATTTTAACCAATACAAAGATTCTACTCTAGTACTTTAAATTCTTAATCCTGTACTTGAAGAAAGCTCTGTGAACTGTTACTGTCTGGGTTTTAGAAACAGTATATTATAGTGTAATTCCAAAATTCAATTACTGTTTTGCAATACTAATTTATCGTCATGCAACCACGTCTTGCGATTAAAGTGAAAAATCTGGACAATTGCAAGGTAGTATAATATACTTGAAATTCATGAATTGACTTGAATCATTATTGGTATTAGAGACACAAGCCATTTTCCTTGTGTTGCGCTATGGTTCCGATTCGAC
>JAATVM010000228.1 GCA_014523495.1 Nitrososphaerales archaeon TH1920 | reverse complement strand
CATGCGGTATAGTGAAAATAATATTATTTATATTTTTCTCTCTTATTGAAAGCATCATTCTAAAATTGTCGGAGTGCATGTTCCTTTAAATAACAGCAAAATTATTCTTTTTGCGTATCCAATTAAAGGTATGCATAATCATAATGGTGGTGAAGACATCCCCATAGTATGTTTGCAAGTTCTTCACATTATAGGTTATATGAAATTATAGGTGTAGACAATTGGACTGGAGATGGTCCAAGATATAGGATAGTTAAACCAGTATTTTTATTTCAAAAAGATATTCGGAGAATATTTATCTGTTATTAAATATCAAAATATGATAAAGAGAAGGCATTAAAAGCATTGTTATATAATCATTCACTTATTCGATGTGACTATTGATATAGGGGATATTTAGATTTCTATTCTGAATATAAAAATTTAAATTTTAAAATAAAAATTGAAGGAATAAGCTATAAACGGTCGTTGTACTAATATTTTTTTGTTTTGATTTAATATTTTATCCAACTTTGCAGTAGTAGAATTTGCTACCGGTAATAAAGTAATATAAGTTTTTATTAAGACTATAGAGGACTTACCCACTTTGGGATATTTTAATTCCTTTGTACAATTGGTCTTTTCTGCAGATTATTGCTATTATTTGTTCTCCAACGTTTTTGATTAGTTATGACGCAATGATATCCATATAGGCAGGAGATTAACAAGTAAATCTAAATTGTTAACTTGATAGGACGGTATTAAATCTTATATTAAATACCAAAGAAAGATTAGACTTAATTTTGAAAATATGGGAAGTGCAAGTAAATTAATATCAGAAATATGGTTACTAATTACTAACCCTCAATCAGATCAGGCAAAAGTGGAAATTGACAAGGCTAGCGATATAGAGTGAATAATAAATTCAAAGCTGATATTCCCAGAACTTTTTATTAACTACATGGTATGTATTTTAATTTCCTAGTAAGTTTTTCGACGCCGAAAAATTAAGATGAGAAAGCTTAAGTATAATTAGTTATGGCATTTTTAATAATGGACAATAAAAATATCTTTCTAGTGATAGCAATTTCTGGTATCATTGGTACTACAACATCAATGTTTCAATTTAGTTCAGTAGAAGCACAATCAATAGCGCAGCCTCCTACTGTGACGGTTAAAAATTTCGAATTTGACAACCCTTCATTGACCGTACCTAATGGTACTAAGGTAATATTTGACTTCCAAGATCCGTTCCATACTGTCAAGACAACCAGTGCTATAGAGGCAGAACCAATTACTATTAACAACGGCGGAGGAGATTCGGATGCAGTACCTCAGGGGGAGAAAAGAGAGGTTACTATAAACGGTTCGTCTCGTGGAGTAATTGAATATGAGTGCGGTATACATGGTCCAGGCATGAGTGGTATCATTCGTATAGCAGCAGGCGATATGGGAGGCGCATCAGACACTCTTGTAATAACCTTGGAAGATTGGGGTGGTATTTTCCCGAACGACGTAGATAGAATATATAACAGTTATTCAGAGGAATTCACTGTTGCATCCGATAATATACACAGAATATCTATAGATAAAACCGATTCTCAGATACAAGATCTTAAAGGTAACATAACTGCAAGTAATTTTTTTGGTCTAAATAATGAATACGGTCATCCATCAGACTGTTGTGACATTATACATCATAGTCTGAGTATTAGTATGGGTAATAATGGTGGCCAAGATTCTAAAACAGTATATTGGAATGACGCTGCCGGTTTTCCGGGAAATTTAACAAAAATTGCCAGTCTAATCAGAAGCCTACACTAATCAATTTTTTTTTCTTTTATTTTATTTAGTTAATCTAATCATAATATGTAGTTTACTATTAAACAAATACTATTTGATAACATATCTTTAAGTCATATAATTTTATATTTCTTGTTATCAGAACAATAGAAACTCTAGGAATATGAAGAATTTAATTATTCTCTGTAATGAATGATGTATTTTATATATATTACATACTAATAGAATATAATAGAGGGATAGAAGAACGGTACAACGAATATTTTTAATCGTAGTTATGTTTATTACACATAAAAGTTTTATGTAAATACTTTTTCTATATAAAATCTGATAAATATTCTTAAACTTCATCTCTTATCTATATATTAATTAGACAATGAAAAATATCAATTTTTCCTACAATATATTTTTGTCCATGGTATTTTTCTCTTTGATTGCAACAACATCAATAATGGGAACATCTTATAGCGTAGTAAAAAACAATACTTCAAACATTAGTAATATAACAATTCCATCAGTCTGTGATGATGAATGATGTTTGCTACAGTTTTTTTGTTTCCCTACAAATTAGTCACACTCATCACAAATACATCTAAAAATGATTTCACTAATCTCAAAGATAAATATTTGCAAGACTTTGGAAATTACTTGGATAGTAGTTTTAACATGACAAATGAACATGGTGAAGTTTCAGTAAAACGTATGAATTTTTGTGATACGTTACCCCCACCTGGATTTTTTGGAATCGCTGCTGATCACTACCAATCTATATCGCGAAATAGTATAAACATATAAAACTAATTATTTTTTAATTAGAAATTTTCAGTTTCAATAATTAAAATATCTATCATTTATTTCTACTCTGTTACGTCAAAAAATTTGAGTGATTAATCTTGACAAAAGAATTATTGATCTATACTTGTTTATGGATCAACAATGGAAAAGGATAATAACAAATATTATATTAATATAATGATAAACTACAAAAATTATAAAATATATATAATAATTCTTACATTTATATTTATAACCACAATTCAATCAGATTTAACTGAAAGATTATTCAAGTCAGAATAATATATATGGTATAACCTCTTCTTGTTATATTGACCAACTATTGATATGTGATGTAAAAAGTTCCAATATCTTTATGTAAACATATTGATGAATTATTGATCCCTATTTTATTGAACCAAACTATTTATAAATAAGTGTAACAATTAGAAATATAATCTTATGTTATCAAATATTAATATAAATTGTGGTAATTTAAAGATACAAACGAGAAAGGAAGCCTATGGATAGACACATTTGGATTCAATTGGAAAATCATCCATGGGATCTAGCTCCGAATAATATTGATCGCATGACTGGTCAACACATGGAAAAAAATCGAGATACTAATAATCCAGATCCTGATGGATATTGGAATGTAACCCTCACCTCTCCTGAAACAGGGGTTAGTCATACTGTCCGAATGTTTAAACCAATGACAAATGACGGTATAACTATAAAAGATTCACTTATCTTAAGGCGATATACTGAAAACTGGGATAAACCAGACGACAGAAAGGTAAACCCTTGGGATTTAAACGAGCCAGATCCAACTGACACTGGAACAATGGGTACTATACCCGGGCCAGTTATAGAATGTGATGTAGGTGATAGAGTGATTGTTCATTTCCGTAATAAAGATAATAGAGACGTATCGTATGAAAAAAGATCACACAGCCTACATACTCATGGTTTTGTATTTGATACCACCTCTGACGGTGCTTATCCCCTTTCCCCAGAAGATCGAACCCAGCCTGTAGGCCCTGAAAGTGATCTATGGAAAGACGTAAAACCTCGCTCGAATTTTAAGAGAGGTGATAGAGTGCCTCCTGGAGGCACATTTACTTATACTTGGAACACCTTTGGTTGGCCGACGACCGCTGGTGTTTGGCTATATCATGATCATTCAATTTATGATCATGAAAACGTGGGACTTGGTGCGATTGGCATTGTTGTTATACATAATCCCAGCAATACCGAGAATGATGTACTGAATCCTGATCTGCCAGGCGGATCAGATATTGGTTCTCCAGTAGATCAAAATGGATTTTTTATAGATCCTCCTACAAATGCCCAGTATCTACTATTGTTCCATGAGGTAGGTTCAAATATGTGCATGAATGGACGCTGGAAACTTGGAAACGCACCTACGTTGGTAGCTGGCGTAAATACCAAGATGGTTTTTGGCATAGTAACAATGGGGGATGCCGCCCATACGTTTCACCTACATGGTCATCGCTGGGTTATTAATGGACCAGATGGCATTCATCCAGCAGAGATAGAAGCAAGTGTACAAAATAGGTCAGTATCACAGTTTGAAGATACACGAATAATGAGCGCAGCAAACTCTTTCAATTTTACTGTCAGGCAAGGTTCGTTTATGGGATCCCTATTTCCACCAGATCCTATTCAAGCCTCTGGCCTGGGTGAATGGCATATGCATTGTCATATCCTAATGCACATGATGAATGGTATGATGGGTTCACTTTTAGTTGTTAATAGAGGCACCTTTCTAAAGGGTCTTTTGCAATCCGGTTTTTTTGATACCTCAGAGCGACCAAATGTATTTACTGTGGCTGTAATAGATTTTGCCTTTAGCCCTAATTCATTGACCGTACCTAATGGTACTACGGTAACATTCGACTTCCAAGCTCCATTACATACTGTCAAGACAAGCCGTAATAGCATGGCAGATCCAATTACTATTAACAACGGTGGAGGAGATCTTGACGCGGTACCTCAGGGGCAGAGAAGAGAGGTCACAATAAACGGTATGGCTGGTGGAGTGATTGAATACCACTGCGGTATACATGGTCCAGGCATGAGTGGTATCATTCGTATAGAAGGCCACCATATGTGAGGAGCCCATTGACTGCTTTGACAATATTTTTAAAAAATATGAGGCTACACTACTTATGCATGCCCTTATATTTTTTACAAACAACTGCTTAACATAATCTTGTCATAGAATCAGTCT
>JAATVM010000227.1 GCA_014523495.1 Nitrososphaerales archaeon TH1920 | reverse complement strand
GATACAAATATCCATATTTTTGACTTCAAAACCCGTCCAACAGTATCAAATTAGAGAAATATTTAGGCATTTCTGCCATTATAACAATATAAACGTTCTATTCTATCATACGTTTATACTGTAGGTAAAGCAAGTTATAGAGCACAGTAGGTAACCAAAACAAACTTTAAGAGCTCGTAGAATTTTCGAAAACTTGAAAATCATATAAACTTGATGATCTTTTGAATAGTATTGGACCAAAAACAGATACTATCCTAAAAGATAGTATTCAAAGGAACACCGCTTTGATCCAAGTTTTATATTTAAAAATTTAATTTCCAGTATGAAAAATATTCTTCTTGAGTTTTTGGATGGGTATGGGTAGATACTTTTCTGTGGATTCTAGCCATTAACATGAATGATTACTCTATTAGGACTAATTACCGTATAATTGACCGAACTATCGGCTGAATAGTACCAGAATTGAGTTATCTTACTAAACTAAACATTTATAGATTCTTATTTAAGAAACAAAAATACGATTTTGCCTCGACAATACCACTTTATTACCCATTTTGATTTGAGTTTCTAATAGATAACCGTTATTATAAAGAGAGTCTGAATTCTAGAAAAACTATTGATAATAAAAGAATCTGCTAACATTAGGAGTAAAGATGGCCTTAGAAAATGGTAAAGAGATTCAAGATGACGAATCAGTAAAATCAAATGTAGGTAATGGCGTACAATGTAATCAATGTCAAAATTATACACTGGTCCTAGATGTACTCTCAAGCGAATATGTTTGTAGCTCTTGTGGGTGTGTTTCGAGCGAAAAAATCTACAACAATGAGCTGTCATATTTTGAAAAAAGCGAATATAAGGATAAATCCCGTATAGGTATGCCAGAATCACTAACAGTTAGTCATAAGGGACTGTCTACGCTAATTGGATTAAATGATACCGATGGAAGAGGAAAAATGTTAGATCCAGCACAAAAAGAAACGATTCAAAGATTAAGAACATGGAACAATAGATCTCAACTTAATGATTCAATTTCAAGGAACCTGGATAAAGCCCTAAAATATCTGAACAATTTTGGCGACAAGCTCTACCTGAGTCCAGCCGTTATGGAAAATGCGGCGTATATATATCGTAAAGCGGCAATACGAAAATTAGCGAAGGGGAGGTCTACCGTCTCGCTTGTTGCGGCATCTATTTATGCAGCTTGTAGAGAGATAGCAATACCAAAAACAATATCAGATATAGCTTATGTGTGCAATCTTCCTACTAAGGAAATCATGTCACACTATAAATTGATCTTGAAAGAACTTTCCTTAAAGATTCCGGTTATTCAAGGAATTGATTATGTAACACTTATTTCAAATAGATTGAAACTTACTGAAAGGACAAAAAGGGAAGCCCTTAGAATTTTCTCACTAGTTCAACATAGCAGAATTTCAATTGGAAAAAATCCACGTGCTTTTGCTGGAGCTATAATTTACATTGCATCACAAGATTGCAATGAATTTTTGCGACAGGTTGAAGTGTGTCAAGTGGCAGATATTTCTACAGTTTCATTAAGGAAAAGATGCAAGGAAATAAAAACAATTTTAGATAGTCAACAAGTCAACAATGAGATATCGTGACAGTTTATTACTGATTATTTCATAATTATTTTTTTATTTTATTTTTAATACAAGATTTTTAAAAATAACATTTTTCAGTACACAAACAAAAATGTTATAATATGTAATACAATGATATTCATAATTAACGAATGGTTCCTGAAAGATGTTCCATAATGGTCAGTGGAAAAGTTTGTATCCAGCCTCCTTCACATGTAGTATCTGTATTATTTGAAAAAGAAGAGTATATGATAGGTTTGGTTTGTAATGATCACATTTTATTGATGAAGCGGAAAGCAATTTCAATGCAGAAATCTGGAAAAATAAACAAGGGAAAAATAAGATTCCAAAAAATAAAACCCGTAGTGACTGATTGTGTACTTAATTTAAAAAATATGGATTAACGACGTAGTGTCTACAAGAATAAAAGTCATGTAATTTTTTAGGGCAAAATTTAAACAAACATTAGTTAATCTTATTTTATAGAACAAGAATTGGCAAAAAAAATAGAATAAAAAGTTATTCTAAATTTTGTAGTTGAATCTTGTCATTTAAGTTTCTATTTAATAGTTTCACTCCAGTTATATTGCATAACTTCATGTTATGGATAATGAAAAATAGGAGCAAGTACGGAGTCATAGCGGCAATTTTGAGATCTGCAATAAGGGAAGAGACTAGAACAAAAATCATGTATAAAGCGATGCTAAGTAATGACCAATGTAGAAACTATATAGATTCCCTTTTGAATTTTGGTCTGATTATGGGACAGAATAATGGATCAAAGATGGTTTATAAAGTTACAAACAAGGGCGCTACATTTCTAGATTACTATGATCAAATGATGCATCTTTTACCCATGTCATTGGATGAGAGCTCTGATGAAGGATACTACAAAATGGTAAGTTACAAAACATGAACTAGTTGGATCTGTGGAACCGTATTAACAACTCTTACTCCAAATAATGCTGAAGAAGGAGTTGAACACTTTAAGAAAAGAGTTCCCCACTTTAGGATAAATTTTAAATGAACATCTGCTACTGAATAATATTTTTCTAGATTACCATTTGAAGTTAGAATCAAAAGTGAAAGCTCAAATTTTTTCTTAATGAATCTACAATAATCTTCCAGCTCGGAATAAGTTGATATGAAATTATCCAAAGAATTTGATTCCATCATCGTGACTGTTTTTCCTTTTCCTTCAAATGCTGAAATTACTTTAGTCAAATATTTATAAAAACTATTTTTTTCTTTTACTTTATTTTGAGTTGAATTTTCGTGTGAATCATGAAGTTTTTCCAATGTAAATAATTTATCATAATTTTGAACGTTAGTTTTGTAGGAGGGTATCAATTTGTCTTTTAAAGTAGAATCTAAAAGTAAATGGTAATGCCTTTTTGAAAAATTATGCAACAGATCGTTTAAAAATAATGTGAATATATCGTTTGACAAAATGTTATCCTTTTCAATTGTTACTAATCCATTCTGTGGTAAAGTACCTCCGATGTAATGGTCAAGATCGTTATATCCTGTTTGCAATATTTGTTTGGAAAGGTTTGTTTCTCTTTGAATTTTTTCACTTGTGTTCTGGATCTTAAATTCTCTTGGATCATAGCTATCAAAACATCGCAAAATTCTATCTTGCAGAGAAAAGAAATACAAGGATCTCTTGATTGGAATTCCCCTTAATTTTTTGAGAAATAGGCTTCTAATTCGTATTTCCTCCATAAATTGATAATTCAGTTCCACAACTCCGTCTACTATATATTCTAAACTGGATTCCACTGATTCTTCACTAGTAAAAATTAATTTTGCCTTAGCTCTTTCTCTCCAAGTTTGAAGTACTCTTTCGTTGTTTAATCGTGCTTCTCTATCCATTAATGAAGCAACAGAATCCCAGCTATCAATTATTATGACAGGATTCTTAACGTCCATCAACTGATTTGTTACCCTTTCAAAAAGCGATTCAGGTTCATCCAGACGTGCATCTTCGAAAGAGGAAAGATTTTGTCTGACCTCGTGATTGTCAATATCCTTATCCGGTTCTTTAATGAATTTTCGCAACCAAGGGTAGTGTTCAACTAATTGTTTTGGAGACGATCTGGTAGAAATGTAGAAGAAATTGTTTTTTTCTTTTAAAGAACGTAATATACTAAGTGCCAGAGTAGTTTTTCCAGTGCCCGACCTACCCTTAACAAGTAAGGAATAAGTGTCATTTTTCATAAATTCTCCAAGTTCAAAAGGAATATCAAGAAATTTATGATTAGATCTATTAACTATTTTGGCCATTTTTGTTCTACATCGATCTGACATTATTCACACTTACAGATATTTAATAAATTTCCTAGAATCTTATTCTTGATTTTTACACATTTACCGATTCCATATCTATGTGAGATTATTCTCGCGATCTTTATGAATTAATTATCATTGAAATCCCAATATATAATTGCCAGTACACTAACATATTATCACAACTTAGGATCAACTACAAGTAGGTTTTCGTTCAAACTTCTGATAAATTTTTTATGAAAGCTTATTCAGTTATTGTTTTTTATCGTTCAGTGTTCTTAAAACTGATTTGCAAGCCTTTTGGTAAACCTTCAATACTTTAAAATAAAGTATACAGGTGATTTTGAACATGGTAATCATTGAGGCTGAGAATAATACTTCATCTTTGAAAACTCAACTGTTGGTAGATTGTGTTTTTACTGACGAAGTTTCATCCTTGTCATTATCAGAGATTACCTCAGACTTTGACCCATTAATTCGAGAGATTATTGCAACAAAAGAATTTACCGCTAAGGATGGTACAATATCCATCATTCATAATAACGCAGGCTCCAGTATAAAACGGGCTTTACTGTTAGGCATGGGAGATAAGAAAAATTTTGATCCAGAAAGAACCAGAAATTTGATTGGAAAAGTCGTTAATAAATCAAAGGAATTAGGAATAAACGAATTCGTATTAATTCCATTTAAAAATATGGATAATGAACATCTATCGGCTACGGTAGAGGGAATCAAGTTATCAGACTATTTGTTTAATAACTACAAAAGTGATGAAGATAAGAATGATTTAAATCAAGTAAGGATCTTAATAAGAAATGATTTAAAAAATAATCAGAAAATTATTCATGATTCGTCAATAGTATCTGACGCAGTAATATTTTCT
This sequence comes from Nitrososphaerales archaeon TH1920, assembly GCA_014523495.1. Taxonomy (GTDB): domain Archaea; phylum Thermoproteota; class Nitrososphaeria; order Nitrososphaerales; family Nitrososphaeraceae; genus TA-21. The sequence goes on along the minus strand of JAATVM010000227.1, from coordinate 3,847 downwards.
CGCAACATAAGTAATTTGCCCCCAAATGATTGTTCGCCAAAAGATCTTGCAAATTTTTCAGCCACCCTGTCAAAGGATCAAAAGATCAAAGTGAGAGTCATTGAGAAGGAGGAGATGGAGCCCTACGGATTAGGAGGTATTCTGGCTGTCGGCAAAGGTAGTTCTAGTTCCCCAAAATTAATAATAATAGAATATTCAGGTTCAACAAAAAATGAGAAGCCAATAATAATTGTTGGTAAGGCAGTTACCTTTGACACTGGAGGGATTTCAATTAAACCTTCCGAAAAAATGGACGAAATGAAATATGACAAATGTGGAGGATGTAATGTATTAGGAATCATGAAAGCTGTATCTGATCTCAATCTTAATACTAACGTAATTGGGATGATACCAGCAGTAGAGAACATGCCTTCGGGAAATTCATACAGGCCGGGCGATATAATTAAGATGTATAACAGAAAAACTGTAGAGGTGTTAAACACTGATGCAGAGGGTAGAATAATCCTGGCAGATGCACTTGCGTTTGCCGTAAAAACTTTTGCGCCAAAAGCTATTATTGATATGGCAACCCTAACAGGTGCCGCAATAATTGCTCTGGGTACAAATGTAGCAGCTTTGGTAGGGAATAATAAGGATTTAGTAAAGAAAATTATTGACTTTTCAAATCAAACTGGTGAAAAAATTTGGGAACTGCCGCTATATGATGAATACAAGGAACAATTGAAAAGCTCGACTGCAGATATGAAAAATATTGGAGGTAGATCGGCAGGAGCTATAACTGCTGCGGCATTCTTATCCAACTTCGTTGAGGATACTCCTTGGATACATTTGGACATTGCAGGTACAGCGTGGAATCAAGAGGGTACTAAGGAAAAAACATACAACTCTAAAGGAGCTACTGGTTTTGGGATTAGAACAATTGTAAAATATCTCATTAACAATAACCTAGAGTAAAAATGGATTCAGAGACACTAATATAACTACTATCGTTGATGTCCTTGCCAATTCTTCAAATTAGAGAAATTGTCGATTTATTAAGTTTGGAGGATATCAAGTGCAGAATTGGATGCTTTGATTTTGATATAGCTCCAATATACAAGCCTTACTTTGAAAAATGGTTGGCAAATAGAGATGGCTTCATTTGTATGCTGTCGGGTAACATAGACTATGTCGGTTCAGAAGATGTTGTGAGAATGGGTCCGTTTCATAATGTTTATTGTCTAGTCAAAAATCAGTATTTGATTGAAAACGATCTTAATCACCAAAATCTTTTGAATTCTAGACTTTACTACAGTTTAACTGATGGGGCCGTCAATGAAGTAGGCTGGAGTGGTAGCATATTAGCATCTAAATTGACTAATAACCAACATGTTAGGAATTTCTTATTTCAGAACTTACTGTCTGAAGTGACGAGAACTATATCTGTTCGCGTAGTTAATCTTGCTTGTCTAATAGAGTGTAGAATCTGGCATCCCAAAGAATTTGTCTTTCTTTATGGAATTTTAGACAATATAGCAATGAATATACAAGATTTACTTGAAGATATACATGTAGGAGAAAATATCAATCGCTAACCGATTATTGACATAACAAATCGTAAAGTATATGGCATATCAAGATGCCAGCACTGCTGCTTCCCAACCACTCACGTAGATCAGTAACACAGCAGCGTTAACAGGTTTGACTTCCGGGTTCGGAATGGGACCGGGTCGCACCCTATTACTATGGCCGGCTTGAAAATGTTAAGCGTTAAGGGATAATTTAAGCTTACTTTACGAAAATCTTCCTGAAAGCAAGAAATTAACTTTGGAAATTGCTTGCGCCTCAACAATTATAATGTATTCTTTCATAATTATAAGTGCAGTAACCTATGAACTCTAATTCTACTCACAGGGTAGCCGTATTGGACGAAGAACTCTGTCAGCCAAAAAAATGCGGACTGGAATGTATCGTATATTGTCCGGTTAACAAAACTGGTGGCGAATGTATTGTCCAAAGAACTGAAGATGGAAAGGCGGTTATTTCTGAAGATCTGTGTACAGGGTGCGGAATTTGTATTAAAAAATGTCCATTTGATGCAATAGTAATAGTTAATCTAGCTAAAGAAATTGGAGAGCACAAAATACACCAGTATGGTATAAATTCATTCAGACTTTATCATATACCTTTACTCAAAAAAGGTTCAGTTATAGGACTTTTAGGACGAAATGGAATTGGAAAATCTACACTTTTAAATATATTATCTGGAAATATCAAACCAAATCTTGGAAATTATGATTCTGAAGTAGATTGGGATGAGATAATAAAAAATTTTCAAGGAACGGAGTTAAAGCCTCATTTTGAAAAAATTTCTTCAGGGACTTTAAGAACATCAATCAAACCTCAAATGGTTCAATTAATTCCTAAAGCCTTCAAAGGAACAGCACAAGAACTATTGAAAAAGTATGATGAAAGAGGAATTGTCGATTCGATTATCGACCAGTTATCTCTCAGCAAGTCTTTGAATCGTTCAGTATCCGAATTGAGTGGTGGAGAATTACAACGATTAGCAGTGGCTGTAGCTGTCAATAAAGATGCAGACTATTATTTCTTCGATGAACCTTCATCTTATAATGATATTTATCAGCGTCTAGCAGTTGCAAGAACAATAAAACAACTCGCAAGTGAAGGCAAAAGTGTAATGGTTGTTGAACATGATTTAACGCTTCTCGACTATCTCTCTGAATATATACACATATTGTATGGGGAACCAGGTGCATATGGAATTGTAGCGCCAATCCAAGGTACAAGAGTAGGTATAAACGGTTTTTTGGATGGATATATTCCGGCAGAAAACATCAGATTTAGAGAGAAATCGTTTAAATTTGATGGTTCGAATAAAAATGAAGAATTAATAGCAGATAGGGCTTTGACAAAGTTTTCTGATTTAACTAAATCATTTCCTTCTTTCATTCTAAATGTTTCTTCTGGACAGATTAGAGAAGGAGAAATAGTAGGATTGGTGGGAGCTAATGCGCTAGGAAAGACGACGTTTATGAAAATGATTGCAGGTATAGAAAAAGCAGATACAGGACAAATAGATATTCAGGCTAGTCTATCGTATAAACCACAATACCTGCAAAATGACTATGATGGTAACATTGCATCTCTTTTGAGTGTTGCATATCAAGGACCAATTGAAGGTTCTACAGTAGAACAACAAATTATAGTCCCAATGGGTATCAAGAAACTTTATGATAAAAAGGTAGATACTCTGAGTGGTGGTGAGCTGCAAAAAGTAGCCGTTTGTTGCTCCCTCGTAAGACATGCAGACATTTATGCTTTAGATGAACCTTCTGCTTTCTTAGATGTAGAGGATAGGATTAACATTGCAAAATTTCTTCACAGATTTGTAAAATCACAGGGCAAATGCGCAATAATAGTGGATCATGATATGCAACTAATAGATTTGGTTGCCGATTCCTTAATGATCTTTTCAGGAAATCCTGGAGAGAAAGGATTTGCTGGTTCTCCAAGAAAGAAAGATATTGGAATGAATAAGTTTCTTGAGACGCTGTCTATAACATACAGACGTGATGAAAATACAGGACGTCCAAGAATAAATAAAATGGGCGGAAGATTAGACAGAGCTCAGAAAAATTCTGGAGATTATTATGAAAGAACTTGACTGATTAATCGAAATATGACAAAAATGTTAAAAGAAGTGTTGCAAGAAAAACTTGAGGTTGAGGAGCTCGATAAGCTATGTTCTTCTTTTGATATCATAGGAAACATTGCGATTATCAAAATTCCAGAAACATTATCATCAAAAAAGAAACTAATCGCAGATACATTAATTGAAGAAATT
>JAATVM010000226.1 GCA_014523495.1 Nitrososphaerales archaeon TH1920 | reverse complement strand
GAAACAAGATAATCCAACTTTGGCCGATATAGAACAAAGTCCAGACGTGAAGGACGCCATTGGAAAGATCAAAGGAGAGCAAGACCCAAAGAAAGCTGTTAAGGACCTAGACGCATTGTATACGTTGCAACAGCTGATGAACCTAAAGTCTCTTCAGGAAGCGCAATAATTACTTCAAGTCTCCTTTCCTTTTTTTTAGATGAGAATACAATCATTAGTAACGATAATGTTTATTTGATTAAAACGACCAGTTATTATATGCTTAAGTTCACTACTACTGAAAGACTTTTGGTTAAAAATATTGTAGCTACATTATCGATCAAAAGGATACTGGAACCCGAGTTAGTTTTTGGGTAACAGCATCATGTAGAGTTGGTTGTAGCGTTCGTTTGATTATGTGGAACTACATTATCGCATGCAAACTCTCCTTCCGATGTCGTGTTACCAAGTGCTTTAAACCAGTTTTCGCACGCCTTCTTGCTTTCAAACATTGAATGCCAAGCATTTGCTGACTCAGATGCGGTTAGCATCCATATTAAACCAGTTACTGCAACGATAGCAAATATAGCGAGTATACTAGTAGCTAATTCCATTTCGTATTTAATTAAAGGGCTTTTTTCTTATTTATCTGTTCACAAGTAGCAGCTACCTCATCGTGATCTATGGTTAAGATTGCGTATACTGTATCTCTACAAAACAAACGTTAAGAAAGGAATTGAACTTGTGAATTGGGTTCTCGAAAATATGAACAAACTTAACATTCAGATATATGACATTACTCAATCGAGAATAAACAATATTAAATTAGCTTTACGAAAGTCAGAAACGTTATTCCAGGCCGATAAATGACGTAACGGCTAATTTATTAAATAATGGAACTGCCAACGTCACAGGCGATTTGCCTAGAGTTCCCCAATTTTTTATAGTTTTATAAAAATAGTCTAATTCCTAGAGAAATAAGATTTATTAAGTGTAAATTTCCACAAGTTTTATGTTTAGACACATTACTGTGGCATTACTTGCAACACTAGTGTTAACAGTATTTTTATCAGCGCCATATTCGTTTGCGAAAAAAGTCGAATGCGAGGATGGGTACGACGATATGAATTGGGATCCAAAAAACCACGATCCTAATGATGCGTCTGAGAAGGAATTCAAGGAGCTGGCATATCAGGGCTCTCTATGCGAGATCTCAAAGTGCGTAGACCATGAGGAATGCACAAACCACGACGCAGTCAACTGGCAAAAGTTCAAGAACTCGCCCGCATTTGAGCTAAGTTATGAGGACCAGAAGGGATGTCTTACAGAGGCGCAAGATGAAGGAAATGGACAGGATGGTTTAGTAGGCTACGAAATCCTTGCTTGCGGACTAGGCGATTATTAAATAAATTAACTGAGTTAAGAACATTAGAAGTATAACAGTAAGACATGAAGGATTAAACTCTCGTAGATCTCATCACTAAGTAAACACTCAAGGAAAGATGCTACATAAAATTACACATAATGTGACTAAAAATAGATATATCATTTCTCATCTAATGTTAGTTAAAATTGGTAAAGTCCAATTTAACTCGAAAAAAAATTAAAGCAGAAGAAAAAGTTGTTGCAAACTCTCTTAGAACTTTTTATTCTATTGCCATGAGTATTGAGGATAAAGTCGTATCGGAGGATATGATAAAGAAACTTTCTCAAGAATCAGATACTATGTTGGATATCATAAATGACATACCAAGAAGATATCATAAAGAACTATTACTTGGATATAAAACGCTGCTACAGAGTGGCATAAGTGCTGTGAATCGTAGGCTTACAAACCTATGAGGCAATAATTCAATTATTTAATTCACATAAACTCTTCTTAGTTCTCACGTACAAGAAACACAGAGTAGTAATCAATCCAATATCACTAGTGATATTCCTATTATAAGCAGCCAAATACTTGATGGTTATGAGTACCGAAGCGTCCTTGATTTAATTTTCATTTTTTTTATTTTTAAATAAATTGTACATGTAAACAAAAATGAAAAATGATAGTTAAACTGTAATTTCAAATCAAACTTAGCATCGAGGTGCTGCCCAACTCTCATTAGAAAATTGAGAGATATCACAAAATTCAG
>JAATVM010000225.1 GCA_014523495.1 Nitrososphaerales archaeon TH1920 | reverse complement strand
TTCCCGCACCTGAATTTATCGTATCAACTATGAATTGATCCAATAAATGGCCTGAGAGTATTTCATCACATGCTTTTACTATTGGATCGGCTTTCTCTGTAGATAGTATATTCAAATCTCTGTTTGCAAGCGCTGCAGAACGCTTAATCATAGCAAACGCTCTTATCATGTTTATGTGTGCTTTCTGACCTGTTACTTTGTATTGGTTTGAAGCTCTTACTGTAAACGGTCCATAGTAGGCTTTAGAGGGAACTTTGACCTCTCCTAGAGAATCTTTATCTACACGAAATGGCTCCATAAATACAAAAACTTGTAATGATCTAATAAATCAATCGACTCTATCCATAGATGATAAATGGATTTGCAGTAACAAATTAATTTTCAATTTTTTGAATTTATTCTTTTTTGATTTGGGTTTACTCTCCTATGACTTTTACCAGAACCTTTTTGTTTCGGAGACCATCGAATTCACCATAAAAGATTTGTTCCCAAGGCCCAAAATCAAGCTTACCACCTGTGATTGCAACTATTGTCTCTCGTCCCATTATCTGACGTTTTAAATGTGCATCAGCGTTATCTTCTCCAGTATCATTATGCAAGTACTGCTCAATTGGTAAATGTGGGGCTAATTTTTGAAGCCATTTTTCGAAATCTAAATGCAATCCTTTTTCATCATCATTTATGAAAATACTTGATGTTATATGCATGGAATTAATCAGACAAATACCTTCGTTTATATTACTTTGTTGAACAATTTCTTCAATCTGTTGTGTTATATTTATTAATTTGAATCTTTTTTCAGTGTGAAAGGTTAAATATTTCGTAATCGATTTCATGCTACTAAAAAATTATTTTTATTATTTAAATTATTCATCGGTGTGGGAATAAATAAATTCTTATTAGATTTATTAATATTTCTTATCGCTAAAAGTATGGTGATGAATGAAATTAATGTTAAACCTGGGATACTTTGTCTGATACTTGCTATTTCAGTTTCATTTATTTTTGTAGCCTTTCAATTGAGTGATAAAAATTCATTCGCCGCATCAGACCAATTTTCTCAACTTCAGAATAATTCAAAAAGCCAAGCAATTTTACAGTTTCAAAGTCAATTTTGTGGATTAAATTCGGCTCCACATACCAACTCTTTCATTACCGAATATTCACTTCCACAGAAATGTGAAATGCCCTTAGGTATTCTAGTACGTAATGAATCTGTATGGTATGTATCGACGAAATTAGGGATTCTTGGAAAATTCAACACTAATGATAACAGTAGTCAGCAATTTACGATTCCTGTATGGGATAGTCGTTCAAAGCCCACCGATATTTCGCAGACATGGGATGTTAAAATGGATCCAAAAGGCAATATCTGGTTTACTGATGAAAAACAAAATGGGATCTGGAGATACGAGCCAGATAATAATAGATTTAGCTTCTTCCCAATACCAGAACGCCCTACAGGATTCGGTACTACCTATCCTATCTCTATTATATTTGACAATGATGATCAAATTTATTTTGTAGGTATTCGTTCCAAATCGCTTTGGTTTGGAAATGTTTCAGATTTGAAAAATAACTCATCCGAAGGTATTTCAAATATTTCTCTTCCACTGTCATCATTCAAGGGAATAGATCCAGATCTAGTTAGCAGTGGATCAATTGAGATAGACAGAGATCGTAATATCCTGTGGATTTCGATGCTTGCATTTGGAGTTAAAGGTCAATTGTTTAAGTTTGATTTAACTACAAAGACATTTACCCCTTTTAATTTACCTGCACACCTTGACTCTCCTGTAGGAATTGCAATTGATGAAAAGGGAAATCCTTGGATTACGGACCATGGAACCAGTATATTCTTCATGGTTAATTCAACAAATGGCAGAATTACAGAATTTAGCACTTCGCCGCTTTCGAGAATTTCTCAAAATATTCAAAAAGAATACGGCTATACATTGCCTTATTGGATCAAGATAGATACAAATGGGATTCTTTGGTTTAATGAGCACATTGGTAACAAGATTGCAAGATTTAATTCTACAGATGGAACACTAGTTGAATATTGGATTCCAACCCAAAATAACTTGTGGGCCCCATGTACTCCAAATGACAGTTCTTGTGGAATATCTAATACTCTTCAATTATCGATAGGAAAAAATAACCAACTCTGGTTTTCAGAGTGGACAGAAAATAAGATAGGCATGTTAAACGGCTCCAAACCTCTATCATTTGTTGTAGACACAAGCTCCAAAGAATTGAATATGAAGAAAGGAGAAACAACTGAGATCCCTTTGATCATTTCCGCAAGGGACCCTGTCAATCTCAGAATGATTGCTTCATCCACATTCACAAGTACAGGTAATTTTGGAAACTCTTCCATTTCATTCAGCCAAGATTCTTTTTCCATGAATTCAGGTGAAACAAAAAAAGTTACATTTTTAGTTACTCCGTCAAATGATCTTGATAATGGGGAGTATACCCTAATGATTGGAGCAGAAAATGATGAGGTATCATACCTTAATTCAATAAAAGTGCATCTTTCATAACCTAATTGGCCTGTTCAAGAGCTTCAATACCGGGCATCTTATCTCCAGCTAAAAATCTTAAAGTCGCTCCACCTCCAGTTGATAAGTGTGTTACTTCACTCTCTGAAACTCCTGATTTTTTGAGAGCCGCAATGGTGTCACCGCCGCCTACAACTGTCACAGCTCCCCTCCAAAAAGCAAGCGCCATACTCTTTGCAACATTCATGGTGCCACCTGCAAATTGTCCTACCTCAAACATTCCCATAGGGCCACTCCAAAAAATGGTACCAAAACCGTTCCCACCAATTTCTGAAGAATAGATCCTAGATGTTTCATTTCCAATATCAAATCCGCTCATTCCATCTGGTATGTCGCCCGTAACAGTTGAAAATGAGTTTTCGTCAGAAGAGACTATATGATCCACCGGAAGTAGAATTTTTTCACCAAATGAGGAGAGGGCTTTTGTCACCCATTGAAAATGTTCCTCATCAAATAACGAATTCCCAATTTTAAATCCTTTTGCCTTAAGGAAGGTGTAGGCTACTGCACCACCAATTAGTAATTTGTCTGCTTTGGGCAGTAAATTTTCTAATGCTCCAATTTTGTCCTTGATTTTTGAACCTCCAACTACCAACGTGAAAGGCTTTCTAGGACTATACCTTATCATTGAAAGATATTCTATTTCCTTCTTTAAGCTAAACCCTGACAAGCGAATATCAAAATTTCTTACTGCTCCATACGTCGAAGCATGCTTCCTGTGGGAAGTACTAAAAGAATCGCTTACATAAATATCTGCCAGGGATGAAATCGCCTTACAAAATTCTGGATCATTGTTCTGCTCTTCAGAATAATACCTTAAATTCTCTAATAACAAAATATTTCCATAATGCAGTTTCTCTATCTTTCTATGTACTTCGGTACCAATGCAATCATCAATAAAGTCGACTTTTCTATTGAGTATTTCTTTCAATCTTAGGGCTACAGGTGCAAGTGAGCTATTTTGATTACGGAATTTAGGCCTGCCCAAGTGGGAAGCCAAAATCACCTTTGCTCCTCTTTTTACAAGATATTCAATTGTAGGAATTACACTTCTGATTCGATAGTCTTCAGTAACTAGACCATTGTTAATATTTACGTTGAAGTCGACCCTGACCAACACCCTCTTTCCATAATATTGAATATCGTCAAGATCAGATATTGATCTAAGCAATTATTTTTCCAATTAGGCATTTTATGTGCTAGTAGGATAAACTTTTCCCTACTTTAATTAAAAAATGACTAAAAAAGTTATAGTAAATTGTTTTATCTATTAGACTATGTGTACAAATTGTTATCAGATTTTCTGATTTCTATCGTAACTTTATCGCCTACTCTAATTCCAATATCTTCGTACTCCCTTACACTTATCTTGAAGGTTGGCGAATCACTAGCACCTCCACCTGTCATCATTCTTGAAATATTTCCCATTGCTTTTGGAAGATTTTTCATCATGTCTTCTGGAGATGAAAAAGCCATAACATTAGATCCAAAAGGATTTACTGGTTTATCGCTCTTATAGTCATTAGGATCGCTAAAACCAACGTAAACATAAGGACCTCCATCCTGTGCAGCTTCTATGCGTGCAACAATAAAGTCTTTTTTCATACTTGCCATATTATTTCTTCCCTTAAAGGATATAATTTCTTTTCCATTGTA
>JAATVM010000224.1 GCA_014523495.1 Nitrososphaerales archaeon TH1920 | reverse complement strand
TTACCAGTATCTGTTTGGGGAGATCTTTGAGGCCACAGAATTATATACTGCCATTGTAAAATATCCGATATATGGATATATTTCATCCATCAATCTTTCTGGCCATGTTTCCATATTTGTTTATTGGTAGCTTTCCAGTTTTTGGATTGATATTGGTTACAAAGTGGATAGTTGACGACACTAGGAAAAAAAGAAAATTTAGAATGAAAATTTGGCAATTGAAATGACTAACTCATTCTTTTGTTAATTAGCTGCTAGAAGTAATTGAAATATGCAAATGCCTAAAATATATATCACTTACTGCAGTATTATCCATACCATGGATCTCCCGTCTAAAAAGAAATGCGCTTTATGTGAAGATACATTACCGACCGAAAGTGCAGTAAATATTTGTGAAAATTGTATAAAAAGTGCAGACTGTTGCGTTGGATTGGAGAACTTGAGAGATTAGCTCTAGATACTATTCTGCCAGTTTCAAAGTATCACTTATTGTTATAATTCCAGTAACTTCTCCCTTATGACTTACAAGTACACATTTGGCAAATCTTACAAGCGGAATGAGTGCTTTGGCAGGCGTAGCAATATCAACTATTGGGGGAGGTGGTTCCATTACCTGAAAAATAGGTACTTGGTGAATGTTTTTCTTATCATCACTTTCTAGCACCTTCCTGGCAAGGATATCTTCGCTTACGAGTCCTACAATTTTAGAATCGTCAAAAACCGGAATTTGACTAATTGAATTTTTCATCATCTTTTCAATTGCGACCTCCAATTTTTCATCTTTCTGAATTGAAATCACTTGGCTACATATGTCTCCTGCTTTCAATGATGTTTTTCCTTCCTGAGAACTAAGCACCTCAAATATTTTTTTGGCCGTGTCATAACTCGGTTTGCATCGTCCAGATTCAATTTGATTTATCATGGATGTGCTAATGCCAGACAGTGATGCCAACTCGCGTTGGGTCAATCCCAATCTTATACGTCCTTGCTTAATGTAATCAATTCTCGGAAGCATTTATTGATTATTTATTCCGATATCATATTTTTATAGTAATAGTACACGCTGCAAGAAGATAATAAATTAAATAAAATGATAGCCTTAACCTTATATTATATAGACTTAAAGATGACATACTATTAGAAATGAGTCAAGACACCCACAACAAAAAGTGGGATTCAGTGAAGAGATACAAATTAACCAAGATGTTAAATCAGCTATCAAATATAACTGGTCATGGCACGGAGTTAGTTACAGTGTATATTCCTCCACGAAGACCAATTTTCGAAGTAATAGGCCAACTTAGGAACGAGTCTGGAACTGCCTCTAATATCAAATCTGATTTAACAAGAACTCATGTACAGGATGCACTGAGTAAGACAGTAGAGCATCTTAAATTGTTCAAAGAAACGCCAGATAATGGACTCGCAATTTTTTGTGGCGCTATTCCTAATAACAAGGGAATAGGAAATGAGAAAATAGAACTTTATTCGGTTTTACCTCCAAAACCAATTCAGATTAATCTTTATAGATGCGATGATCATTTTTGGACAGATCACATCAAAGACATGCTCAGAGATGAAAAAGTAATTGGACTACTTGCGATAGACAGTCAGGAAGCTGGATTAGGTATACTCACAGGGGACAGGTGGGAAGTGATAGATACCCTAACTTCAGGTGTTGCTGGAAAGCACAGACAGGGAGGACAATCTGCAAGGAGATTCGAAAGGCTAAGAGAAAATGAACTAAATGAGTACTTTCACAGAATTGCAAATCATGCGCAAAAAATCTTTATTGACGAGTACAAAATTAACGGTCTAATTTTGGGCGGACCGGGTCCAACAAAGGAAAACTTTTTGAAGGAAGAATATCTAGATTATAGACTCCAAAATAATGTGGTTGCAACAATTGATAGTTCATACTCTGGAAGCGAAGGGGTCAGGGAGATCTTGGAAAAAGTAAATGAACAGGGACTAATAACGGAATTTAGATTATTAGAGGAAAAAAAATTAATAAAGAAATTTATGAGTCAAGCTTATTCGGGTGAAGGATTAGCCGTTTATGGAATTCATGATGTTCTAAAATTATTGAAAAGTGGAATAGTCGACACGTTGATAATAACTGATGAAATACCATACATGCATTTAGAGATTAAATGCAATAAATGTGGTAATGTCCAAGAAAAGTTAGTTGAAAGAATTAAT
>JAATVM010000223.1 GCA_014523495.1 Nitrososphaerales archaeon TH1920 | reverse complement strand
CCATTAGGCACTCCCGCTTCAATCATAATTTCAACAATCTTATAACCAATTATCGCAGTGTCACTGGCTGGTTTTATAATTACTGTGTTACCGGTGATAAGAGCACCAATACTCATTCCTACTAATATTGCTGCCGGAAAATCAAAAGGCGCGATAATAGCCCATACTCCAAAAGGTTTCATAATACTTGTATTCTGTTCATTTGAACTTCCCAATTTACTAGTAACAAATCCATTGTTTTTTTGTATCTCATCAGAATAGTACATGATAAAATCGATCGCTTCGTCTATATCCGCAATTGATTCATACCTATTCTTTCCATTTTCAAAAGTAAGCCATGCCGATAATTCAAATTTACGTTTCTTTAAAATGTTACCTATTTTTATAAATAACTTTACTCTTTTTTTATAATCGATTGTACTCCATTCTTCAAAAGCATCCATTGCTGCCCGAATTGCTGTTTTTGCATGAGTTGAGTTAGCCTTCTGCATATATCCCAAAGTGATTCTTCTATCTGTTGGGGATGTACGGATCACTGTTTGAGATGTATAGATCTTTTTACCATCAATAATAACAGGATAGGTTTTTCCAAATTCAGAAGAAACCAATTTAACTGCTTTTTCATATAAAGTATGAAATTGATTTTCTTGATTACGATGAAGAAAGGTCTGGAAGGTATCTTCATTTTTAAATACCATAATATTAATTCTCACTCATCTTTAAAAAGTATGTAACAAGGTGATGATGATAATGATAACTAAACAATAAAGATAATGAGAAATCGAAACATTCAAGATTGTATCAGGGATCTGGCAAGTAAAAATATATTTCTTTTTCTTTCCCTAATTCTTCTTAAGGAATACTGTAACCATTTTGCACCGTACGGAATATATTCCAATACTACATATCCATTTTTAACCAATTGTTCTTTCAACTCATCTCGGACTCCTTTCAATAATTGAAACTGCAAATTTTTCATTCTTTTCGATCCTTTATTGTATAATGCTAGAGCCTCGTCTACAAGTTTTGAATCATGGGTAGCAATGGCCACAACTCCGTTGTATGTAGGTTCTTTGAATATTAATTTCACAAGCCTTGAAAAATTTTGACTTATTTCATTATTTGATTGGTACGCTTTGTCTTTTTGTTCACTATATGCGCCCTTTACAATTCTTAAATTGGCAGAATTTTCCATAAGGTGCAATAGATCACTATGGCTTCTTCTAAGATATGATTGAATTGCTACACCCGTATCCCTATTTTTCCTTAGGACTTCAAGATAAATTGATAAGGTATCTTCTACAAAGTTTGCACTTTCAATATCAATCCACATAAAATGTCCAGTCTGTTTTGCTTTTTCAGAAATCCTTCTAAAGTTCTCTAAACAGACATCATACCCAATGCTAAGACCGATTTGCGTTGGTTTTACAGAAATACTAGCGCTCACATTCTTAGATCTTAATAGATCAAGCAAAGTAAAATATTCTGAAACTGAGCTATCAATTTGAGATTTTTCAGTATTTCCTTCACCAAGATAATTAAGGATAGCTGACATCCCTCTTTGATTTGATTTTTTTGCCTCGGTTATTGCGTCAATATTGGAATATCCTCCAATCCATCGTTTGGATATTTTAAAAAACATTCTTTCTAGAAGAATTGGATCATAATTGGGAGAATGAGAAATTTTTTTTTGCAATAATATTATCTCCTCAAGGGACTTCAATAAAATATGGTTAATTGATATTTAACTTTATTTTAAAATAAGAAATAAAATTATTTTATGTTATAAATTAAAGTATCACGTCATTACTAATAAACCTATGAAAATATCAGAATTATGTAAGATGATTGAGGATTCTATTCACTCTGGAAAATATCCGTTTGAAGATCAACAACAAAAAGACTTTGCAAATTCGGTAAAAATCATCAATAGATCTGATTCTGAGGACCTAAAAAGTACTGACATCAAAATAGAAGTCAAAATACAAAATCTATACACCATAAATAATTATCTGCCCAATATTCAGCATTTGCCGGGAATAATTGAAATGGATATTTTGGACTCATTTAAAATGATATGCAGACGGTTAGGAAGAATTTCACCAGATACGATTACCAATAATTGATATTGCATTTAATTTTCAAAATATTAAGTCTAAGTAAAGACGACGGTTGATAGCTTTGGCTATTGGCTGCTGAATGTAGTTCATTATTCTCTGCATTTAAAATTTCAAAATCAATTCGATTTATATTTCTCTTTCAGTAAACAAAATTCCAACACCAACATATTTCCAATACACAGCAAGGACAGTCTTTTGCTGAACTACCTTTTTTGCAACCTTCAATTAGACAATTACATTCCACACATCTTATTTTCAATAGTATAGATTGTAGTAGACGTTATCCAAAAGATTTTTTGATGTGAATTGGAAGGCTTAAAGCAAATTTGTTGGATATTGCAGGACCCGGAAGAGGAAAGTATAACTATCTGATTTGCATATTAATGCATAATTTGAACGTAAGCATGCATAAGTCCTCCCTCCTCCGGAAGACGGAGCAGGACGAAACGCGCTCACCAGAATCAGAAGATATAGAACACCAAGACAGACTGGCAAAGGTATTGATGTATCATAGTAAGGGTATTTCACAGTCAGAGATAGCCAAGAAATTAAAAATTAATCAGTCAACAGTTAGCAGAGACCTAGATGAAATAAGAAAGAAGGCAAGAAGCTCACTAGATCTCTATGTTAAGGACGAGATCCCAAATGAATTTCAGTAATTAGGTCTATTTGATTCCTCTTTTAGGGACACTATTTTGTCATTATCTCCTTTCTACCCAGAAAGAAAGATTAAACAAATTAATAAATTGGAACTAGGATTGTACGATAGATTCATGGAACTGATTTGAATTCAAAGAGGTTCCGACTGAATATTCATTCATATCCCGACGGGCCCGAAAATTTACAATCGCATTAAGTATTATGAGGGATATTGAATAAAACTAGTACTAGAATAACAATGAAATTTCATTCAAATCTTAAGTAATGATTGGTACTTTTTGTCCCAGTATATTTCCTGAATAAGCAAATTCGTTATTCATTATCGCATCTGTGTAGGACGAGAACATAGTAGCATCTATACACGATCCATGCATAGGGAAAGTAATTTTTGGCTCAAGTTTTACAAGTCTTTTGGTAGTTTGTCTGACCGGTTCTTCACTGCCAAATATTCCCACTGCTTTATACAGCTGAATCATTTGGTCTGAAAGATCCTCTGACAATATTGCTTTATTATCTCCCGGTTGAATGAACAAATCTGATGTAAAGAGAGATTTTGTTGTCTCTTCGAAGATCATCATGCTATCCCAATGGTGAACATGGGGAGTCATGATAAATCTAAAAGTATGTTTACCGGTTTTGAGAACTTCATTATCCCAAAAGGAAATATGATCGGTAGGTACGTTGTACCAT
>JAATVM010000222.1 GCA_014523495.1 Nitrososphaerales archaeon TH1920 | reverse complement strand
AGGTTTGATGAAGAAGTATGGCTGTGTTGGAAAGAAGGTGAAAATGAAATAAAATTTTGGCATAGAAAGGATGAAGGTTTTACGGGCAGAAAACCATTGGCAACGACCAACATTATTGATCGGTAGAGAACAAGATTCATTCTAACTGCGTATATGATATGTTACTAGTTAATTTGATCACAAAAATTATTGTCTGGTTTCCTCATTAGTTCCAATTATTTGATAATTAATAAATAAAATTAATCTGATAAATTTGAAGTATTGCTCTCATAAGATTTAAATCATGTTGTAATACACCTTTTTATGGTAACTATCATAAATGCCTAAGGACCTTATCTCAAGATCAAATGATTTTACCTTCAATAAGAAAAAAATTGATACTGATAAAGACCCATTTGAAATCTTTAAGCGTATTTATTTGAATTATCAAAATGTATTTATTTTAGAGTCTTTAACCGGACCAAGAGAACTCTCTGAATTTTCAGTAATAGGATTTGATCCAGAATTTACAATAAATTGCGATAATCGAAAATTTCAAATTTGTCGAAACGAAAAAGCCGTATATGAAAAACTAGTAAAAGATCCTCTTCTGGAATTAAGACGAATCCTGCCAACTATCGAAGAAAAAAAACTTCGATATATTGGAGGGGCGGTGGGATATGTGAGCTATGAAGCAATTAGATTCTGGGAAAAGCTACCCCCAAAAAGATCAAATAATATGTTTCCATTGATGGAATTTGGAATTTATACTGATGGCCTGATTCACGACAAAAGAGATAATGCCATCCATTATTTTCACATTGGCAAAAGATCTAGGTTTGATGAATTAGAAAAAGTAATAAATTCCAAAAAAAAAATTTTGAGAAAAGGTCTTTCTTCTTCAAAACCAGTTCCAGAAACAACTAAAAGTAAATTTATTTCAAACGTGAAGAAAGCGAAAGAGTATGTATACGAAGGCGAAGTTTTTCAAGTAGTAATATCCAGAAAGTTCAAATTTCAGCTATATGGTGATCCTATACTTCTTTATCAAAATCTAAGGAAATTAAATCCGTCGCCGTATATGTATTTCTTTAAACGAAATAAAAGATTTATTATCGGCTCCAGTCCGGAAATGCTTCTTCGTGTAATTAATAATAATAAAATTGAAACGTTTCCAATAGCAGGAACAAGGCCAGTTTCCAATAAAGAGAGCGTCAATACTAAATTAAAGATTGAGCTTTTAAGTGATAAAAAGGAATTAGCTGAACACACTATGCTTGTAGATTTGGCAAGAAATGATTTGGGTAGAGTATGCAAATTTGGATCAGTACGACCAAAAGAATTGATGATAGTAAAAAGATTCAGTCATGTTCAGCATTTAGTTTCTCATATAACAGGTAATCTCCATGATAAATACGACTGTTTTGACGCCTTTAGATCTTTATTTCCAGCTGGTACCGTTTCTGGAGCTCCCAAGGTGAGGGCAATGGAAGTAATATCAGAGCTGGAAAAATCTTCTAGGGGACCATATGCGGGCGCTCTGGGTTACTTTTCTTTCAATAGATCATGCGATTTTGCAATAATTATAAGATCCTTATTCATAAATGGAAAAAGTGCTTATATTCAATCAGGTGCTGGAATAGTAATGGATTCGATCCCTGAAAATGAATACTTGGAAACAGAGCATAAAGCTGGTGCGTTATTCTCAGCATTGAAAGCAACAAAAAATCAGTCTAAATAATTACTATCCTTTAGAAATCCTTTTTATTGTGCTATTGTTATCACTTGTAGGTATTATCTGTAAACTCATACCTCTCTAATTTTACTATGATCAAAGGGTTTTGAGTCTAACCAACTATATCTGAAATAATCTAAACACCACTCGTGAAATAGTTTATTATTCTCCCTGTCAATGGTATTAGAAAATGCTCCATTCATGTCAGTTTCACCCTTAATCGATGGAAACATCAACAATGCTTTTTTTTCATTGAGAACTACAGAAACCTTAACATCATCTATCATTTTTCTTTCTACTAGTCCAGATTTTAACAGTTCCGGGTAATTAATCTCATTTAAAAAATCTGCCCCCTTTTTTGGTATTACGGCATTTTTTGGTAATATGTAATTAAACTTGATCTTGCGTTCCATTACAATTTTTGTAGCCACCTCTATAAGATCTAAAGGCACTTGTGGAATCATACCATAAATATACTCATTGGAATGTCTGTACATTTCTTTGATTTCCTCAATGACTGCGACTAGACCCTGGATAAACTTGCTGTCATCCAATGAACCAATCCTCTGAATAAACTTCATTGGAAGGTTTCCAAAATAATGGTCTGAAAAATAATGCTTATTTTTTGAAAGAAAATTTATAGACGGAATTTGAGTCGTTATCGTGTTTCCAAAAGTTGTTAAAGAGTACGAACCATTGGAGTCTCTACTAACTATCCCGGCATCCATAAGCCTATTAAAATTTCTATGAGCCTCTTGCATCGTTATGCCAAGATGTTTTGCTAGCAAAGTCAAATTCATACTGCAGTTCTTTAAGGCATTTATTATTTGAAGTCTTTGTGAGTTAGATAGCTCTATGAATGTCTTTTCAGATTCTTCAAAAATAGATCCAGAATCTTCCATATCTATATTACAATTATATTCATGTTTATAAGTTAATTTTCAAGTTAACGTTTAGATTGCAATAACTACTCATGCTTTTATTTATAATATGTATTATGACCTCTAAGATATCTATATGTGGGATTATTCTAAAGCTGGTGTTGACATAAAGAAAATTCGGAAAATACAAGGTAATATTGGCAAAATCATCTCAAAAACTCATTTTAGTTTTGGAAATAATAATTGGAAGGTTTTGTCTGGCTTTGGACATTATGCAGGATTGATTGAGATTGATTCAAAAATTATTGCGTTACACACAGATGGAATTGGAACCAAAATAATTGTTGCACAACTGATGAATAGATTTGATACTTTGGGAATAGATTGTGTTGCCATGAATGTTAATGATATTATATGCATTGGGGCTGTCCCAGTTGGCTTCTTGGATTATATTGCATTGAAAAAACCTGACCATTACCTTGTAAGAGAACTACTGAAAGGATTAACAAAAGGGGCAAAGGAATCTAAAATGGCGATAGTGGGAGGTGAAACTGCAATTCTTCCAGATCTCCTTAATCAATCAGAAGAAAATTCATTTGATCTAGTTGGAACTGTGTTTGGAATAACAGATAAGAAAGCATTGGTGCTGGGGGATAAAATAACTGAGGGGGATATAATAATAGGATTAGAAAGTAGCGGATTGCATTCAAATGGTTATTCACTTGCACGGAAGGTCTTACTCCCAAAGTACAAGTTAAAAAACTCTCATATTTTTCTAAAAAGCACTTTAGGCGAAGAGCTTTTGAAACCCACAAGGATATACGTTAAACCTATACACGATTTACTTGACGCCGAAAGAGAATGGATTCATGGACTTGCTCATATTACTGGTGGCTCATTCAGTAAACTATCGAGATTAAGCAATAGAGTAAATTTCAATCTAAACAAACTTCCTCAACAAAGCGGGATTTTTAATCTCATCCAACAGGAGGGGAAAATATCACATAAAGAAATGTATTCTACATTTAACATGGGTATTGGTTTTTGTCTTGTCGTTTCAAAGACACGAGTGGAAAAAATAATGGAAATATTGGATAGGAACAAACTAAAGTATTATGAAATAGGGTTTGTCACTAAAGGAACAGGGATTGTATTTATAACAATAATGGGAAGAAAGTATAGGCTGACCGATTAATTGTACGAAAAAATTTATTCATCATTTAAAATTTGAATCTATCTTTTTCTTCACGATACTTCTATGATGCTATCCCTGAACCAATCAGGCGCCATCTGTCCGCAATTCTTCTACTTATTGCAACCCTGTTCTGGTTAACCATACATACAGGTTTCTTTAATTTAATTTCTACAACATGATCTTTTATATGAGTAACGGTACCAAGTGTCGCAGCCGTTCCAATATTTAGTCGCAAGGATTCTTTTATCTTAATCGGATCAACTTTAACCAGTTCTTGTGTTCCAACAGCAGTTTCAAAAAGATTTAGTTCTATAGTAACATCATAAACGTCAGGAGGAAGTGAGCTTGGGAGTCCTACTAATGAACCAATTAAGGAATCACTCTTTACTAAATATGGATCTAGTGTTGTTCCAAGAGCAACCAAGCCTCCTGGTTTTACAACTTGAACAATTCCTGCACCAGTACCGAGAGATGAGATCTTCGACATTATGGGTTCGTATTTTCCCTTCTTTTCATCATAAAGCCCTGGTCGTATTTCAATTTCATCGCCAGTCTTAAAATCTCCCTGTATTAACGAACCTCCAATTACTCCTCCCTTTACTTCACTAATGGGAAGACCAGGCTTGTTAATATCAAATGATCTCAGTACATGCATCAAAGGTTCAGAATTTTTAGATCTTTCAGGTGTTTTAATATTTGATTCAATAGCTTCTATAAGAGCATCAACATTTAGTTTGTGTTGTGCAGAAACAGGAATAATTGGTGCCGTGTCAGCTACGCTCCCTTTGACAAAATTCTTTATTTGTTTATAATTCTCTATTGTTTCTTCATATGATACCAAATCAACTTTATTTTGAACCAACACAATTTGCTTAATGCCAAGTGTTTGTAAGGCCAGTAAATGTTCTCTGGTTTGTGGTTGAGGTACTTTTTCATTTGCTGCAGCTACCAATATTGCTCCATCCATCAAAGCAGCTCCAGAGAGCATATTTGCCATTAAACTTTCATGCCCAGGAGAATCTACAAAGCTAACAACACGTTCAAATTCAGATACTTGTCCACAGTTTTTACATTCTGGTTGGGTTGAATAACAGGTTGGTGGGGGACAGTTTTTACATTTATAAAAAGCGGCATCAGCATAGCCGACCTTTATTGTAATTCCTCTTCTTAATTCTTCACTATGGCCGCTTGTCCAGACGCCAGTTATAGATTCTACTAGAGTAGTTTTTCCATGGTCGACATGACCAGATGTTCCTATATTAACACAAGGTTGAAAACCATATTGTTTAACGTACCAGTCGGGTAAAGTTTCTTTCCAATGCAATATGTATAGTGAAATTTCACAGAGATATTAATTTAATTATAATACTATTAATCATTACAATGACAATAGTGTCAAAGAATTGACAGGTAACCTATTATTCAGTTTTTTTCGAGTCTGGCGTCTTGGCAGTAAGAGGTAAGTTTCCTTCCAAGAGTAAACAATTTATCTGATATATCTCTTCTGTAATCATATTGCCTCTAACCAATTTTCTCTTTCTAATGCCCTCACGATCATCTCTCATTCCTGCACCTTTTGAT
The DNA here is from genome assembly GCA_014523495.1 of Nitrososphaerales archaeon TH1920. Classification (GTDB taxonomy): domain Archaea; phylum Thermoproteota; class Nitrososphaeria; order Nitrososphaerales; family Nitrososphaeraceae; genus TA-21. Next base: position 3,210 of record JAATVM010000222.1, on the reverse strand, counting down.
AACAATACATATTTTTTCACACCGCCGTGAACATCCTTCCTAATTGGTGTTCCAGATTTGTCGCTGCCACCTCTCAATTCAATCTTGCCTGAAGATATACCAATCACTGAAGCATCAACAGTCTCTCCTACCCTGAGACCAACTAGGGGTTGAGCTTCTTTATCCTTTAACTCTTTGCTAATACTCTTCCCTTTTTTATCAGAAACTATTATTTTAAACTGTGTCAATATGAAATCAACCAGTGTAAGAGCTTTAATTAATCTTTGTGACTTGGATTATTTCAAATACTTTTATTAATGTTAATACGAAAAATGAGTTAAGTGAATAGCGAGAAACAAACGCAGCAGGTAAATGAAAGAAAGTGCCTACGATGCGGATTTGCAATGATTAATATTCAAAGCTGTCATCTAAGATGTGAGAATTGTGGATCAGAATTGACCTGTTCTGATAAGGGCTCGTTTTGGTAAAATTAAGTGATTATAAAATTCGAAACCGAATAACAAAAACTAAATTGATCCATTTCCCTTGAATTGATAATTATCTGCCATATTCTCTGCTTTAGATTTCATCATGTTGATATAATTTTCATAATCATCTGAATAACCGCAATTTTTGCACTCGACTGTCGTTAAGTCATCATTGACCTGTGCCTTATTATTGCACTTTGGACACTTTGCATCAAGCAAGACAATTCTAAATTATGTTTTCTTATTATTATTATTAGTGGTTTATGCTTGAATGTTAGACTGCCCTAGTATAGGAGTTGCCTTGATAATTATGATTTCTGAATTAGGATTATTCTTATTGAGCCTATCAAAATCATCTTTTGAACACGAAACTACTATGATCTTTTTTTCACTTGAATAAAAGTCAAACAAAGAATCATGTCTTTCCACATCTCCAACATAATCTTTCAATCTTGATTCCAATCTAGATATTATGTCTAGTCTGTCCCCTCTCATTTCGTTAGGATCAAATGTCCACGAAATTATGGCCTTTGTTTTACTTGCTTTCAATTCATATTTCTTTAGAATAATCTTGATTTGTTCTGTCAAATGCTTTAAATAATTTTCTACAGCGGCGATATTGCCTTTTACTAAGAGTGTCAATGGAGAAATACCAGTTAAAGAAGATAAAATAGTGTTCAAGTCAAATAGGCCACCTACAAGATCGTCAATATACATTTCATCATAGGATTCATTTTCCATTATTTGAGATTGATAAGTATTGTCAGCAAATTTACAAATTTCAAAAATAGGTGACATTAAACCATAGTGTCTTAAAATTCTTATAGAATACAAATATTCTGCAGATTCAATATCTACCACCTTGATTCTATTGCTGGAGTCAAGTCCGCTCAATAAACTTGTTAGGTTAGAATCTAATTCGGATTTTGTTCCGATAATAGCATCAAATAAAGCTGAGGGTATGGAACTTATTGGCATATAATGATAGAAAATGTTTTTTCCAACACTCAGACCAGTTCGATGTTCAATTAATGTTATGTTTTCATTGTTTACACCAAAGCCTGCAGGGACGGTGTATATTATAGAACTATCCTTGTTCACATGTTTTATCACGTCTTGAAATTTAGATCCAATGTGATTTTTTGCATCAGGCCATGATTTTCTTATCCTTGGAGTAAAAAAAATATAAGATGCATTATTAATGGCAACGTCAAAAGGTTCGAAATCTAAGAGTGTCTCATCCTGGATAAAAGAGGTTACACTAGAGTATGTCTTTGCAATATCTGGTTTAAGGGTAATTGCCATTCCTGATGAGTCATCGATGATTGAGACTGGTATACCTTTATTGGAAATATGAGATGCAATCTTGTATCCCTCGGTACTTAACCCGTAAACAGCTACCTTCAATGGATCAACACTCAATAGTTATACCAACCACAAATAGCATATTTTTGTTCCTAGACCAAAATTAAAATTGGTTAAAGAAAAGTTTTTTCCATGAGATTACTTATACATGATGCTTGAGAGTCTGGTTTGACGTTTTAACCCCAAAACAAGTTATGTTCTTCAAACACGCAGTTGACGTTCTAAAAGAAAAAGATCATGAATTGCTCTGTACAGGAAGGAACTATCGAGAATCTGTAAAGTTATCTAAATTAAAGAAATTTGAGCTAAAAATAGTTGGAAAGTATGGCGGTTCATCAAAATATGACAAACTCAGAGCAAGTTCCAGTAGAATTTTTGATTTAGCAAAAGAAATAGATAAATTCCAACCTGATCTTTGTGTTAGCTTTTCGTCACCAGAAGCAGCTAGAGTTACATTCGGTTTAGGAATTCCCCACATTACATTCAGTGATTCACCTCATGCTTTTGCAGTTCAAAGGCTAACAATTCCCTTTGTTAATTATCTCCTATGTCCTTGGATTATTCCATACTCTGCATGGAATAATTTAGGTATATCAAAGAATCAAATAATTCGTTATCATGCACTTGATCCGGTTGCGTGGATAAAAAGAGAAACAAGAGAGTTGAATGACAGGCACTTAAGGAAAAAATATCACCTTACAAAGAAAAATACGATTGTTATTAGACCTGAAGAAAGTAAGGCATCATACATGCTAGACAAAAATACCAATGTGAATAGTATATTGGAATCAATAGTTGAAATCTTTCATAGAACGACAAATATCTTGGTCCTATGCAGATATCAGGATCAAATAAGACAGTTCAATGAAAAATATGGTAATAAAATTAAAGTTTTAGAGAATGTTGTTGACGGATTCGAGCTAATATCTGTTGCCGATATATTTGTTGGTGGAGGTGGCACCATGAATGCCGAATCTGCGTTAATGGGAAAACCAACTATTTCAATTTCGCCAATTAAATTCTATGTTGATGACTATCTAGTTAGAACGGGTTTGATACATAAAGTTGCAAATTCGACTCAAGTTGTGAAATTATTACGTCATATACTAGATGATAATACGTTTAGTTTTAAACAAAAAAATCGTGCACAACGAATTTTGAATGGTATGGAGGATCCAACAAATAAATTAATGAAAATTGTTGATAGGTTCGTAACTTTATAAAACAGATAGAATAAATAGTTTGTAACTTATAAAACAAATGTGCAACAAGAATATTTTAATTTCGTGAATAGCATAAACTCCGAATACACTAAGAAAATGTATGTCTACCGTCTAGAACAATTTTTAACTTATGCAAAATTAGACCTACATAAATT
>JAATVM010000221.1 GCA_014523495.1 Nitrososphaerales archaeon TH1920 | reverse complement strand
TGATAATATTATATTAAACTTTATATGTAAATTGATATCTTACTCATTTACGTTCTATATATTTGATTCATGGTCTTAAGAATTGTTAATTTTAATATTTTTTACTTTTTCTTCTTGAAAAAGTTTTTAATATTTCGTATACAGAAGCTTATTTTTACTGTTGCTTCAACATAATATTTGTTTCCTGATAAATATTCATATGATATATTTTAGCGTTTATTTCTTTCATTTTGATCAATATATTACCGATATTACGAGTTATTGCAACAATGTTAGTTTATTACAATATAGAGATAGCCTTTATTTGTATGCAATATGTGTTGAGCTTGCATAAAAAATATAAATAATATCTAGCATATTTATGTGTGAATAAATTCTACCCTAGTCTTTTTTTAATGATTATTCTCGTTGGTTCAGGAGTAATATCGGGCAGTTTTATGAATTTAGTGGATGGTCAATCAAATAGTATAGTAACAAATGTTACCGATCTTACTAGATCCGATGTTTCTAATGCTGGTGTTGATTTAGAAAATAGGACTGTAAATTATTTTGATCAAGCCAAAGGATATCTGGTGTATCCTACCATGTCAAACGAAAATAAAACAAACAATAATAACAAAACGCTACCCGCTGTCATAATGATCCATGAAAATAAGGGACTAAATGACAATATCAAAAATATGGCAAATCTCTTAGCTAAAAATGGTTATGTGGTATTGGCTGTTGACCTCTTTAATGGCGAGGTTACTACTGACCGGAATCGTTCATCCGAGCTTACCCAGCATGTGAGGGATAATCAAGATATTGCAACCGCTAACCTGAAATCAGCAGTAAAGTACGCCGCGTCACTTCCCAATGTTAATGCCGATAAAATTGTATCATTAGGTTGGTGTTTTGGAGGAGCACAATCATTACAGCTTGCATTAAACAGTCAAGACCATCCGCTAGCTGCTAGTATAATATACTATGGTCGTCTAATAACAGACAAAGCAATCCTCTCAAACATAAAGTGGCCTGTACTGGGAATATTTGGAGATCAAGATAGATCTATACCGGTTGACACGGTAAAGGCATTTGAGTTGGCGTTAAATTCTAGCGGAATACCAAATGAAATATACATCTACAAAGGAGTTGGTCATGCATTTGCTAATCCCTCTGGTGAAAATTATGCTCCAAAGGAAACTCAAGATGCTTGGCAAAAGACATTGTCTTTTCTTAAGAAGTATGCGAGTTAATGAGTGAAATCGAAACAAATTATTCCACAATTCATCCTTGAGCCACCCTTCTTGAATTTCAATAGTAAGAGCTCAAGTTGACTTTTAGTTTTTATAATTGAGATTCACATGAAATCATAATGCAAAAGAGGAGTATTGTCTCTATAAAAGATGAATCAAAAGAGAAATACAAGGATAAATTCACTGGAGATTTTAGAATTAAGAATATCTTAGATAAAGATGATTCCAGCGAACAAGAGATGTATTACGTGACGTTCAAGAATGGTTGTAAAACTAGACCTCATATTCATGCCTCAGACCAGATATTAATTGCAACCGAAGGAAAGGGTATTGTAGTTTTTGCTAAAAGGATTATGGTTGATCCTGATATGATCACTAAATCAGAGATAGAAATCGAAAAAAGTGTCATGATGGAAAAAGGTGATGTTATTTGCATTCCGGCTTTTATGTTGCATTGGCATGGATCCGTAGATAATAAACAAGATTTCACTCACATTGCAATACGAAAGAGGACAGAGATAGAAAATATTTGGTTCTAAGAAGCTTTCTTTTGGGTATTCAAAATTTGTTGATTTATGATTCGAGTCTTATCAGGATCGAATAATTAGGATTTCTCATATAAGCGTGCTTAAAAAGACAAGTTTATGTCTCTTTTTTAGTATCTATTTTAACCTAAGTCCGTCCATCTCGCCTGATTTGTTACCTCTTACACGAAATGAATACAGTTAACTGAATCCTCTCACAAAATGCCGTTAAGTTATGCATATAACATTCTCTTTGCCAAGAATCTGTTGTTCAATGATATCTTTTCCTATACTTGCCCATTCAATCGTTCCCAAGTCTTGATATTTCATCACGCACATCTATTTCTTAAGACCTATAAATAATAATGAAATTAATCTAGATGATGGATAATTTTATTTAATATGTTCTTGCAAAAGCTTACCGCAGAATGGAAAGTAATATCAAAGATTATGCGTTTAT
>JAATVM010000220.1 GCA_014523495.1 Nitrososphaerales archaeon TH1920 | reverse complement strand
GTGTTTTCTAAAGGTTTTGAGAGGCAAGGTATATACACAATCTATATTGCAGTTCCTATCATAAATCAAGAAAATAATCAGTACATGGGATTGATAGGTGCATCGATACCAACTGAAAAATTTTTTGCCCGATATGGGAATGTGCACGATATCAACTCGCAATTCTTGGTTTTATTCGATAAGAACGGAACGATACTTGCTGTGGGTGCCGATAGGAGCTTGGTCGGAAAGAATTTTTTTGGGAAAACAGTACAGAATTTTATTGCTCATAATGAGATTCTAAACAATCTGACACGAACACTTCTGAGCGGTAATTCAACCCATGCCATATATGATTATGGGAGGACAGAACGGATCAATACAGCACAGCCCATACTAGTACAGAATACGCCTACATACTTTCTTGAGCTTGTAACACCAACTAAGGAAATTTTTTCAAAGATAGCGCAGACACTCTTCACAGAAAGACTAAAGGGTTATTCTTTATTAGTAGCAGTATTTGCTTCCGTTGCAGCCTTGACAATTTTTCTACTTAAATGGAGCAACACAATGGAAAATGAGGTAATAAAGAGAACTAACGCCCTGAACAAATCTAATGTCAGGCTAGGTGTAATGTCCCAGGATCTTAGAAATTCTAACCTTTCATTGCAGAAAGCAAATGAACAGTTATCAAAAAATGACAAGTTACAAAAAGAGTTTATAAACATGGCTGCACACGAACTACGGACTCCAATTCAGCCTATCCTTGGACTCACCGATGTTTTACGCGATCATATATCTGATTCGCACCAGTCCAAACTCTTAGATGTCATCATGAGGAACGCAAGAAGACTTCAAAGACTCTCTGGCGATATTTTAGATGTTTCGAAAATTGAAAGCAGTCTATTGAAGATTTCAAAATCCCCAGTTGACCTCAATGAGAAAATTAAGACTGTAATAAATGATATTCAAAATGGGTATGATACAGAAAGCAATAAGAATGTTAAATTTCTTTTCCAACCTAAAGATTCAATTACTGTATATGCAGATAGAGATAGAATTTATCAGGTACTTTCTAATTTGCTGAATAATGCGGCAAAGTTTACTAAAAATGGGACGGTTACCATAAATACTAGCCTGAATCATAATACTAATAATCATAATAAGGAAGCAATTGTTACAATAATGGATACCGGTAGTGGTATCGCCCCAGAAATAATGCCAAAGCTTTTCTCAAAGTTTGTTACTTCATCACAAACCGGTACCGGCCTAGGACTTTTTATTTCAAAAGGTATCATAGATGCGCATGGAGGAAGAATATGGGCTGAAAATAACTCAAATGGTGTGGGCGCAAGTTTTTCCTTTAGTTTACCCTTAAATCATTTTAATTAATTGCAAGATGAGTTGTGGCATGACTGATTTATATCCTGTGCGAAAGAATCTTCGAAATACAGTCTTATTACTATCTTTATTGGCCACATCCATTGCTGTTGCAAATTCCCTTATTATATTCGCTTCAGATGAGGACAGGAAATTTTACTTCGCTAGACTTACAACAACTATAACATCGGCAGCAGCTCTAGCAACAGCGGTAATTATGGTATATAAATTCAAAACAAAACAAGAACATTCTGATTCTTATCAATACCATAAAGGTGACGACAAACTGCACTTTTCAATTTGTCTATTCTTGGCGCTGTGGTTTGTCGCACATTTAATTTGGTCTTTTTACGAACAACAATTACCTGTTCTTTCTATAGATGATGTACTTTGGCTACTTGGATATGCACTTTTCGGTTATTTCTTGTACAAGCTGGTATATTCATTTAGAAAAGTGCTGGAAGCACAGACTATTGGCATAGTAGCAATCATTGTTATAATATCGTTATCTTATATTGTACTATTAATCTTAAGCGCATCTTCTCTACTGTCATTTCAAAAAGAAGAGACATCTGTAATGATACTTACATTAGTATATCCAATATTAGACGCAGTGTTGCTCGTTCCAGCAGTATTAATTTTTTGGATTGGGAGAAGCACTGTAACACTAGAACATAAAGCACTGAAAGCAGATCAACAACAAAATATTTCTTGGATATTATTGTCTCTATCAATGATTCTATTTGCAATCGCGGATAGTGGCTTTGCATATATTTCTGCATCAAATTTAATGACGGTTCAAAAAGAGGTATGGATATGGAATATATTCTATAATTGTGGCTATATTACTTTGGCTGGAGCATTGACTGGTTACAGTAACTTCTTTACCTTAACTAGAAGAGATGTACAAAATTGAAGTAAAATATTTGTAATGAGATCGCAGAACAGTAGACTTATCTTCTCATCCTCTTTCAAGAAGGTAACGAAATATTTAATAGTTAACTGAACAGTTTGATGGTTTTGCGTAATTCGAGTCGTGCCCAAACAATATAAAACAGAAGTACTAAGTTTATACTTATAATATACCTCGTATGCCTAACAGGGAGAAAATACTTGCATTCGCTGATTACCCCTATCTACAACATACACATTTCCTGAAGAATCAATATTGACATGTTCGGGTTTTGACAATTGACCATCCCCAGTTCCATACGTGCCTATGGATGTAGTGAAATTTCCCTCGGTATCAAAAATCTGAATTCTTGGATTAAGAGCGCCATCCACCATAAATATCATATCTCGTTTAGAATCTACCTCGAGATGCTCTAACAGAGGTGTAAATTCTCCCGGTCCTTTCCCTTCCGAACCCCATTGTTTGATAAAAGTACCATTTCCATCAAATTTCTGAATTCTTGGATTTTCCAATTCATTAACATATACATTCCCTTCAGAATCGATATCTATTCCATGGGGATGATTAAATTCACCCTTTTCGTTACTTGCTTTACCATCATCAGTTCCCCATTCCAATATGTATGAAAAATTTGTATCCAATTTCACAACACGCTCATTTCCCGTGTCGGTAACATAAATAAGACCTGACTTTTGATCAATTACCATATCTTCTGGACTTGCAAATTCATCCTCTGTTCCATTGATACTGTCGGGTCTATCCCATTTATCGATAAAAGTACCATTTCCATCAAATTTTTGAATTCTATCGTTACCTCTATCTACAACATAGATATTATCCAAAGGATCTATTTCGATACTATATGGTACATTAAACTGTCCGGCCTTGTCTCCCTCGGAGCCCCACTTCATGATAAAGGTTCCGTTGGGTGTAAACTTTTGTATATCATTTCTATCTCTATCACTAACATACACCTCTCCTTTTGAATCAAAACTCACGTCATGAGGACGCAAAAATTGGCCGTTAGCAGTACCCTCAGAACCCCACTTAAAGCTGAAGCAATATTTTGTGGAGTTCGGCTCATCTCTTCCACCAAAAACAGTTCCTAGTACTAAGCCTGCATCAGTTAATATGAAAATTGTAATTGAGACAAATAAAGTGATTAAAATAGTCAATTTAAAAACTATTGATGGTTATTAGGTCAAACTACTTATGATTTCTGATACAAGTGCAGAAGTAAAGCTGGATTTACTCAAAATATCTGAATATAAGGAACGAAACAAGTAGTTTATCTAACAGTAGTGTATGCTATAGCTCAGATCATCCAAATGAACTGATAATGCATGCTAAAGATTTCTTTGGCATTATCTTATTATAAAGTCCGACCTATCTTTTACTTTGTGCCAATAAAGCTTTATACGAAGTCCGAAATTCCTAAACCGCTCATGCCTTGGGTATCTGAACTGGAATCTCTTGGTCTAAGATCAAAAAAATTGAACGAGTTGAATGATGTGTATGAAGTAAAAAATCTTGTAGATAACATCAAGCAAACTTTATTTCAAGATTATAAGTCTAGTTATCAATAGAATGTTGTAGGCTAATCTTTTTTCCAACTGCTTAAACCAAATCGTAAGAAATTATTTAGTAAAAAAAAGATACCATAATCGGTAAGGAATTGTTTGCACACTCATGAGCATTAAGTATTATCACTTGGTCATCTTGGTACTGTCGCTCGAACTTCTAAAAGGATATGAATACACATGCGTTAATAGCTAGCACCTAATATTCTATATACTATTAACAAAATAAGTAAATGAGCAGTCTAACACGACCAAATTTAGTGTCTATATTTTTATATGAAAATAGTTATTGAATAATGTGTCTCAATATTCAAACTTGTCTTGCATGAATTTTGATACCACCAAAGATCAGGAAGAATTCATTTCAAGTGTTGACAGTGTTTGCAAATCTATTAGAAGGTTTGAAGAAGAAAGCTATATTGAAGATAGAATCAATGAAAAGTTAGTTCCTGAATTCAGTAAAATTGGAATGCTTGGTTGCCCAATTTCAAAAAAATATGGAGGTTTAGGATATGATATGCTAACATATTGTAAGACCCTAGAAAGAATTGGTGAAGAGGGTAATTCTATGAGAACATTTTTTTCTGTACATACTTCAATAGGACAGATGGTTCTGCAAGGGTGGGCAAATGAAGATCAAAAGAAGGCTTACTTACCTGCAACTACAAGTGGTAAAAGTATTATGGACTTTGCATTAACCGAACCAGAAGCTGGAAGCGATCCCTCATCAATGAACACTGAATATGAAGACATCGGAGAATCTTATTTACTAACTGGAAAGAAGCACTGGATTGGAAATGGAACAATAGCAAATGTTATCACCACATATGCTAGAGATAAGACTACCGGGAAAATATCTGCGTTTATTGTAGACACGGATTCATCTGGAGTTAGAAGGCAAGAGATGAAGAATAAAATGGGTCTTCTTACCATCAAGAACGCTGAAATTTATTTTGAGGGTTGTCGCATACCAAAACAAAATTTACTTGGTAGTGTGGGTCAGGGACTAAACATTGCCTACAGTGCATTGATTGATGGAAGGTTGAGTGTTGCGGCTGGCTGTATTGGAGTAATGAAAGATTGTCTTAATGAAACCTTGCGACATGCCAGGTCAAGAAGACAACATGGATCTCTTCTAGCAAAAAAACAGTTAATTCAACAACACATTTCAAGGATTGTGGTAGGCATTGAAACTTCCAAATGGCTTACATATAGAGCCGCATGTGCTAGACAGAAATTGCATGATTATGTTGAGCAAATTAAGCTAGCCGATGAGCAATGGCAATCAATACTAAATCGCAATAACAACACTTACTCATCATTAAGAAATGAAGCCGATAGGCTAACAGCTATCGCCAAATTCCATGCTACAAATGCTGCGTTTGATTGTGCAAATAGATCACTGCAAGTATTTGGATCATTTGGTTACCAGAAAACAGCACGGGTCGCAAAACACTTTCTTGACTCTCGTGCAACAATG